>JAFAUR010000031.1 GCA_019243205.1 Acidobacteriaceae bacterium
CTGCTGACCCTGGTTGTAGCTGTACCGCTGGTAGAACAGTGTGAAACCTGCCTGGATTGGCTTATCGAAGACATATGGTTCCGTAAAGCCGAAAGTGACGTTGTCAAGCAGCGTTCCTATCTGCGCCCCTAAGCTGAGGGTTTCGCCGAGTCCGAGGAAGTTGTTGGTTGAATAAGAAAACCCGATGAAGCTTCCGGATATGCCGGAGACGCCCCCGTTCAGCTGAATGGAGTTCTTCCCGCGCTCCTTCACCTTCAGCAGTAGATCCACGGTGTTCGTCTTCGTGTCGCGCTTCATCTCAGCCGCATCTTCCGGCTTCAGCGGATCGAAGTAACCGAGCTGATTCAAGCGCAGGATGCTCGTATCCCAAAGCTGCTGGCTGTACAGATCGCCTTCATCGATCAACAGCTCGCGGCGAATCACGCGGTCGCGAGTGGTCGTATTGCCCTGAAAATCGATACGGCGCACAAAGAACTGATGCCCCTCATCGACGTCCATCGTGAGATCGATCTGGTCCTTACCGGGAACGGGCTCCGGATCGGGAGAGGCCACGAAGTCGATATACCCGAAGTTACCGTAAAGTTTCCGGAGGTCGTCCATTCCCTTCTGCAGCTTCTCGGTCGAAAAGACATCTCCGGGGCCCATCTTGAACACCTGGCGCGCGATGAGGTCGGGCGTGCGGAACAGCTTCATGCCGACGAAGTTGAAGTTACGCAGGTAATATTTGTCGCCTTCCCGCACTACCATGGTGATGTCGACGCGTTTGCCCGGCTTTTTCGGGTTGAAGAGCGGAATCTTTATACCCTTCCCATAAACGTCGTACACTTTCTCGGAATGATTGATCACACGAGCCTGGAAATAACCCCGGCTCTGGTAGAATTGCCGGATCCGATCCGCATCTTCGTCAAGTTTCGTGGAATCGTAGGTCCGCGCAAACAGGTTCTCGAACAGCAGTGAGTGCGGGATCCCGATCGGCTTCAGATTCTTCATCGCCCGGATCACTTCCTTCGCGGTGAATGCATTGTTTCCGTCGATAAAAATGTGGCCGACCTTCACCTTCGGCCCCTCGTTGATGGCGAATGTAACGTCTACGCCGCCGGGAGGCACCTGCCGGATCTGAGGGGTAACGATTGCGTACTGATGGCCGCGCTCCGCTTCGTACTCCTGCAGAACGTTTTTCGCGCGTTGGACTCTGCCCGGATCATACTGCGATTCCGGAGTCAGGTTCACTTTCCGCTCTTTGAAACGGTCGAGAATCTCTGACTTGCTGATCGACTTGTTCCCCGTGTAATCGATGGTATGGACCGTACGGCGTTCCGTCACTACAAACCGAAGAATGATTCCACCGTTCGGACCCTTCTCGCGCTCCACCCGAAGATCATCGAAACGGCCCGTATTCCAGAGAGCAGTGAAATCCCGGTGGATCGCCTCGTCGTCATAGACGTCGCCCTTCTTAGTGAAAATGAGCGCGCGCAGGGTGTCCTGCGGAACCTTGCGTTGTCCACGAAATTCCACTGCTTCGATAATGTTCGGGCCGATGGTCGCGGTCTGGGCTTCCTGGACGTTCGAAGGCTGCTGGGTCGGCTTTTGCGGAGCGGCCGGAACGTTCTCGAACGGATTGGGTGGGCGCTGCTGGGGCGGCTGTTGAGGTGGCGGCTGCGGCGGCGGAGCCGGTTGTTGCGCGGGCGCGGGTTTCTGCTGCGATTGCTGCTGCGATTGGGATTGGCTCTGCCCCGGGTCGCCCGCCAGCGATTCCGCGAAGCATGCCGCAGGATATCCAACGAGCAAAATCGAAAGGCAAACAGTCGAAGCGAAAGGGGATGCTGATCTTGGCATGCGCAGGCCGGTGAGCCTGTGATGGATCATCTAATAGCAATTCCTTTCCATGCTGCGGAAAAATCCCCTGACGTGACGCCGCCAATGCCGGTTTCAGCAGAGGCTAAACCTTGCGTGTGAATAATAAGAAGCCCCGAAGCTAAACTCAAACTCCTTAGTGTAGCCGATGGTCCGAGTGAACTCCCCTTGCCTCCAAAGCAATGACGCAGGGCGTTTTCAATGGCCTGGGAACGGGCTTGTAGCGGTCTTCGGGTCCCGTCCGCTATCGTATTTTTTGGTAGTCTTCTTCAGCAAGAATCCGCAGTGCCCATGAATTTCCAATCCGTAATCTCCGACGAAAGCAGGCGTTTTCGGTTTCGCGCAACATTCGGCAAGGCACGCCGAGATATCACCGCCCGCTCCCAACGAATGATCTGATGACGCGCTTACTGCGTCTGCTTAGACACATTTGGTCCATCGACGCGTGTCGCGCAGCACTGCTGTTGTTCTTTATCCTTGATATAGCTTTCTTTCCCTGCATCTGGGGAAACAAAACCTTCCTTGCCAGCGCGCGCGATGCTGCCAGCATCATGCCCTACGGTGCCTGGGAGGGACAACACCGCACACCTCGATTTCCCAAGACGCTGGATGAGGGCGTCCCTGGCTACCTGACCGAACCATGGTTCAAACTCATCGGCAAACAGTACCTTGCCGAGAAAAATCCGCCGCTGTGGAATCCGTATCAGGACTTCGGAACGCCCTTGGCTGCCAATATGGAATCGCAGCCCTTTTATCCTCTGACCGCGCTGCTTTCGCTTCACCTCACGCCGCGCACATACAACTGGTACATCCTGCTGCGCCTGTTCCTGGCCGGATTTTGCATGTACCTATTCCTACGCTTCTTCGTTTCCTTCGTGCCGGCACTCGCGGGCGGCGTCGCATCCATGCTCGCGGGCTACTACATTCTATTCATCACCATGCAGCAGACGAGCGTCGAGGTCATGCTGCCCGCGGCGCTCCTGACCGGTGAATGGCTGCTTCGCAAAGCGAATTACGTCTCAGCGGTCCTGTTCGCCGCCGTGCTCTTCCTTGTCATGGTCGGCGGAATGCCCGAAAGCGCATTCATCCTTTTACTGTTCGTCTACGGCTATCTGATTGCGCGTTGCGTCTTCGATGCGGAACTCAGGCCCAAATGGCTCCGTATCGTTACGCATTTGGCCATTTCTACGGTCACCGGCCTGTTGCTATCGGCAATCCTTCTCCTGCCTTTTTACGAATACCTGCATCTCTCGTTCAACCTTCATCAGCCGGGAAACATAGCTGGGGCCGTCCCTGGGCTTGGGTATGAGAATCTCGATTCTTCCGTCATCGGCTACCTATTCCCGCTACTGTTCGGTCCAACACCGAACGATGCATTCTCCGGCGTTCACAACTACTTTGGAACGGTAGCGCTGTTCCTGGCCGCCGTCTCAGTGACGGCAATTGCCCGTGGCCGGACAAAAGATGCGCAGCTGAATTTTCTGACCATCTTTTCCGGTCTTTCAATCGTTGTCGTTCTTCTGAAGCGCTACGGCTTCACGCCCGTGAATGCCATTGGAGATCTACCGCTCTTCCGGTTCATCAGTTTCACGAAATACGAAGAGCTAATCGTTTCTGCCGGAGCCGCCATCCTGTGCGCCGTTGGCCTGGAGCAAATCATGCGCCGGAATGTCTCGATCGGGCAACTACGCGGCGCGTTCCTTGTCACTTCCGTGATTGCGCTCAGCGGAGTCGTGTGGGCGTTTCCTCACGCAAGGGTGAGTGTCGGATCTTCTCGGCTCTTCACATATATTTCCGATTGGGCGATTGGCGTCGGAACGGTCTGCCTTGTCGGCTTGGCTGTCATTTTGTCGAAAGGTCTCGACCGATTGCCAAGGCCCGTTGTCGGGTTGTTGGCATTCGAGTTCCTGTTCTGCTACATCGCACCCGTTTACTACATCTTTAATTTCCTGCCAACGGTCGCAAGTAATCCTTACAAGGGCGCGCCGTTCGTCCGCGTATTGCAGAACGCGACCCGGGACAACAATCGTATTTTCTGTCGCGATGGCGTTCTGTTTCCGAATTGGTCGTCGGCCTTCAGCCTGCCGGATATCCGTGCCGTCGGCGCGATGCATTACAAGAAATATTTTGATTTTCTGCATGCTTTCCTTCCTATCCCACGCGATGCCACGGATGGCGAGTTGACCAATCGCTTCAACGGCGGCGGCGATTACTACCAATTCAAGGATCCGCTCTCACTGCGGCTTCTTCAGCTCACTTCGGTGAAATACATCGGCACAGCGCATCCTTATACTGATCCCAATCCGCTGGTCGAGCAGATTCTTCAGCAGAACGCGGGCCATCTGCTCCCAGGCGGCAAACAGAACAACATTGCGCGGCAGGAATTCTTTCTCGACGGAGAGGCGCGCGAAGCCCTTGGGGAGCACCCGCCCTACGAACGCCTGCCGTATCGGGTGACGGTAGGAGGCCCTGGCAGCGACATCCTTTATTTCTCCTACGGTCTGAACCCGGCGGTTTACGACAAAACGGCCGGTGACGGAGTCGGCTTCACCATCGAACTCCAGGACCCGTCCGGCGCGATCAAAAAGATGTTTTCCCGGTACATCGACCCGAAACACAACCCGGCTGAGCGCCACTGGTTGCGCGGATCGCTGGATCTGAGCGCCTATAGCGGGCAGCGAATCACGCTGCTCTTCTCGACCGATCCGGGGCCGAAAGGCGACACTTCGTACGATTGGGCGGCATGGTCCGATCTTCATTTCACGCCTGACCGGACAACACAGCCGTTTCGGTTACTCTACGCGGGCGAAGCGCAAGTCTATGCCTACGATCACATCGTCCCGCGCGCGGCCATATACACGCACGCCGACCTCCTGGAAAGCTCAAAGGAAGTTCTCAGCCGGCTATCCCAACCCTCTCTCGATGTCTTCAAAGAAGTGGCGATCGCGCGCACGGATCTGAATGGGGGCGAACTCGCCGCTATCGAGAAAATCAACGCAAGTTCCGCGACCGCGGTCAGTGCTGCAAGCATCCGCCATTATGAATCGCAACGCGTCGACATCGACGGTTCAACGAGCACTCCGGCCATTCTCGTTTTGAATGACAGTGATTTTCCCGGATGGACGGCCACACTGGACGGGCACCCGGTCCACTGGTTCTCGGCTAATTACATCTTCCGAGCCCTTTTGCTTCCTCCCGGCAAGCATGCGATTGCCTTTCGCTACCAACCGGCAAGCTTTCGAACGGGAGTCTATCTAGCTATTGCGGGACTCGTCGGGCTAATCGGCTGGGGGTTGATCGAAGCACGTCGCGGGCGTGTTCAAATTTTCAGGCGGGTGCCTTTGCCGCGCAGAATCCAAACAGCAGTTCCCACTCCGCTTTCTGAATCAGCAGCGCCACGTACTCCTGCACCCTTCCAGGCTGTTGACGCGCCTCGTCGCACCAATCGATAAATAGCAGCGGATCCCATTTGGCTCCGATATTCCACGGCTTGCTTTCCAGCTTTTCCAGAATCTCGGCCGCCCGGGCGCGCAAAGCAGGAAAGATCGGATGTTCTCCGACCCGGCGAAACCAATAGCCTGCGTTCCAGCTATCGGGCTCGATGCGGTGTGCAATCGCATGCCAGTATTCCCCTTCGCGGGAAGCAAGGTCCTGGGCAACGCGGTGACTCTCATCCCAGCAGCCCATCAATAGCAGCAATCCGCTCACCGCCGCTTTACCATTTCGGGCCTCAGGGAAAAGAGCCTCGACCGAATACCCTGAGAGATGTCGGTACTCTTCGGCATCAAACGACTGCTTCCGGGTGAGCGGCAACGGGAACTCCCCGTACTTTCGCAAAATCTCGGCGACGGGCTCGCTGAAAGTCTCGAGTCTCGTTTGAAGAATGCCGGCCATGATTCTATGTTGCCCTAGACTGGAAGGTGATGAGCAAACGCTATTCGGCGCCTCCGCCCATGTCGATCGATACTGCGAAGAATTATTCTGCCACTCTCGACACATCGCGCGGAAGTATCGTCGTCGACCTGTTTCCGAAAGAAGCTCCGAAAACGGTAAATAACTTCGTGTTTCTAGCACGCGAGGGTTTTTACGACGGAACCCTGTTTCACCGGGTCATTCCCAATTTCATGATCCAGGGCGGCGATCCGGAGGGCTCCGGGCGAGGCGGTCCGGGCTACCGCTTTGAAGACGAAACCAAGGGCAACCCGCAGAAGCATCAGGTTGGTTCCCTTTCCATGGCCAACGCCGGTCCCAATACGAACGGGAGTCAATTCTTCATCACGCACGTGGTCACCGACTGGTTGGACGGCAAGCATACCGTTTTCGGCCGGGTACGATCCGGGCAGGACGTCGTCAACGCGGTCAAACAAGGCGACCAGTTGAAGTCGGTGAAAATCGAAGAGTCGTAACAGGAACTCATTCGCATGACGCGTGACGAAGCCTGGTCCATTGTGTGCGAGTTCGTGGGCAGCGAAAACCTCCGGCGTCATATGCTGGGCGTTGAAGCTTGCCTGGTAGCGTATGCACGCAAATACGGGGAAGACGAAGATTTCTGGGCGGTAACCGCTCTTCTCCATGACTTCGATTGGGAGATTCATCCCAATGCCCCGGACCATCCGATGAAGGGCGAAACGATCCTGGCCGACCGCGGAGTGGATCCAATCATCCGCCGCGCGATTTTGTCGCATGCTACTTACAGCGGAGTCGCGCGCGAGTCTCTCCTCGAGCGAGTGCTCTTTGCGTGCGACGAGCTCTCCGGGTTCCTGACCGCTTGCTCGTATGTCAAGCCGGGCCGCAGCATCTTCGAAGTCGATGTACCGTCCGTAAAACGGAAGCTGAAAGACAAAGCATTCGCCCGTAACGTCAATCGCGAAGACATCGTTTCCGGTGCGCAGGAACTCGGGGTGCCGCTCGATGAGCACATCGCGTTTTGCATCGAGGCAATGAAACAGCGTGCGGAAGATTTGGGCCTCGCGGGGACGCCTGCCCGGGAAGCTGTTTCGCCGGCCTGATCCCCGCGCGAAGTTGCGTGCTACACTCGAATCTCGTTGGAAGGCTCGCCGCTCGCGTCCGCGCGCCGCGAGCCAAGTTTTCACATGCAACGTGCTGCCCGATTCATCAAAAATAAGAACGTTTCACGTGAGCTGCTTACCGACGACGATCTTGTCCGGGGCATCTGGACTGCCGCCGTCGGCAAGGCGATATCCGCGCATGCCAACCCCTCGAAAATCGTCCGCGGAACGCTGATCGTCGAAGTAGAGGATGCAATCTGGCAAAAGCAGTTGTATGCACTGAGTTCCCAGATCGTGGACCGGGTTCAGAAGTTGCTCGGCACCACCAATGTCACTGGAGTTGAATTCCGCATCGCCATTCCCCGCCGCCAACCCGGGCGGGAGGAGTTGGTTCGTGAACAGCCCGCGTCCACGGATGAAGCCGACCGCATCCAGGATCCTGTGCTGAAGAGGGTTTATCAAATCTCCCGAAAGAGAGCATCCGCTTGATTCTTTCGCCTGATGAAGTCCGTTATGTCGCCGATTTGGCCAACCTGAAACTCTCTGAGCAGGAGATCGCAAAGATGTCGCACGATCTCGGCGAGATCCTGACCTACATCGAACAGCTGAACGAGCTCGACACATCGAAGATAGAGCCGATGGCGCAAGTACTGTTCGATACCGATGAGACGGCTACGCTGCGAGAAGACGTTCCGCATACGCCTCTGAGCAACACGGAAGCGCTCGCCAACGCGGCCGCCAGCGGAGCCGGGTACTTCAAAGTACCGAAAGTGATCGACCGCTCATGAGCATTGCCGCGAACGAATTGGGATCGCTCACGGTTCGGTCCATCCGCGAAGGGCTGCTGAACAAAAAGTTCTCGGCAACTGAACTCGCCAAGTCCGCGCTCGCCTTTGCCGAGAAGGAGAACTCTAAGACCAACGCTTATCTGACGTTTGCGCCCGAACGAGCGCTTGAGGCAGCCGGAAAAGTAGATGCCGAGATTGCGAAGAACGGCTTCGTAGGAGGGTTAGCCGGTGTTCCTTTAGGCGTCAAAGACGTCATCGTCACAAAAGGATTGCGAAGTACGTGTGGTTCTCGCATTCTTCAGAAGTATATTCCGCCGTACGACGCGACCGCCGTCTTTCGTCTCGAAGCTGAAGGAGCTGTCCTCATCGGAAAGACGAACTGCGACGAGTTCGCTATGGGTTCCTCGAATGAGAACTCGGCTTTCGGGCCGGTCCGCAACCCGCGCGCTCTCGACCGCGTACCCGGTGGTTCCAGCGGCGGTTCGGCCGCGGCAGTCGCACAAGGCACTGCCGTCGTCTCGATCGGCTCGGATACCGGCGGCTCCATTCGACAGCCTGCCAGTTTTTGCGGGGTGGTCGGCGTCACTCCAACCTACGGCCGCGTCTCACGCTATGGCCTGACCGCGTTTGCCAGCTCGCTCGATCACATTGGTCCTTTTGCTCGCAACGTAGAGGATGCGGCCACGGTGCTTCACATCATGGGCGGCCGCGACGAACAGGATTCCACTTCTTCTTTCGCACCCATCGATGATTACCTGGGGCTGATGAAAACTCCGGCAAAAGGCTTGCGTCTCGGCCTACCCAAAGAGTATTTCGCCGGACTCAGCAGCGAGACCGGATCCGTGATCGAGAGTGCCGTCAAAGAACTCGAGAAGTTGGGCTGCAGCGTAGAAGAGATCAGTCTTCCGCACACTCACTACGCTCTCTCTTGTTACTACATCATCGCAACCGCCGAAGCGAGTTCGAATCTCGCGCGCTACGACGGCGTCCGGTACTCGACCCGGGCCGAAGGCGAAACCTTGAGCGAGATGTACCGCAACTCACGAGGCTGTGGTTTCGGCGCCGAAGTGAAGCGCCGCATCATGCTCGGCACCTACGTTCTCAGCGCAGGCTACTACGATGCGTTCTATAAGAAAGCTCAGCAGGTACGCACGTTGATCGCTCGCGACTTCAGCCTTGCGTTCAAACAGGTGGACGCGATCCTGGCGCCCGTCTCGCCCTTTCCCGCGTTCAAACTCGGCGAGAAGGTGGAGGATCCGCTCGCCATGTACTTGTCGGATGTCTACACGCTCACAGGCGATCTCGCCGGAGTGCCCTGCATGAGTGTCCCCTGCGGCTTGTCACCCGAAGGCCTGCCCATAGGTCTGCAAATTTTCGCCAATCACTTCGACGAAGCCAACATGTTCCGCGTCGCTTACAATTACGAGCGCGCAACCGCCTCCCAAAGCTGACGTGTGACCCGCATCGGTCCAGCCGGTTGGGCCTATAAAGATTGGAAAGGCGTCGTCTATCCGGCCCGGCGTCCTCGCGGGTTCCATGAACTGGAATTCTTGGCGCAGTACTTCAACACGGTCGAGATCAATAACTCGTTCTACCGGCCTCTTTCGGCTGCGACGGGCACGACTTGGGTCGCGCGAGTCGCGGCTCATCCGAGTTTCCGGTTCACCGCCAAGCTGTGGCGCGGCTTCACGCACGAACGAAATGCCACTGCAGCGGACGAAGCCGAATTCCGGGCAGGCATCGATCCGATTTTCGAGGCCGGGAAGCTGGGCGCGTTGTTGCTGCAATTCCCTTGGTCGTTTCGCAACACCTCAGAGAATCGCACTTACATTTCGCAGTTGCGATCGCGCTTCTCGGCTTACCCGCTCGTTCTCGAAGTACGCCACGGCAGCTGGAGTGAGCCCGGGGTGCTCGATTTTCTCGAGCAGCTCGAACTCGGGCTCTGCAACATCGACCAGCCGCTATTTAAACGTTCGGTTAAACCTGCCGCACTCGCGACATCCCGCGTCGGCTACATTCGCCTGCACGGCCGCAATTACAAGAGCTGGTTCACGGAAAACAAGCATACCGGCGAACGGTACGATTACCTGTACTCCCCCGAAGAGCTGGATCCCTGGCTCGATCGCATCAAAGTGGTTGAGCAGGCGACCGACGATACTTACGTCGTCACCAACAATCATTACCTGGGGAAAGCCGTCGTCAACGCCATCGAGATCAGTTCCATTCTGAAAGGCGAGCCGCTGCCGGTTCCGCCCGAACTCCTCAAACGCTATCCCGAACTCCGGAATTTCACATCTGTTCCGAACGCCGGCGCGGGCCAGATTCCATTACTGCCCGATTGACTACTCGAACGAATGAAGCGGCTTTTCCTTCCAGAACCGGTTGTGGTTTTCGAGCGGCATGAAGCTGCGCGATTTCATTCGATCGATATAAAGAGTCCCATGCAGATGGTCGATCTCGTGTTGCAGAATGCGCCCATACCAACCCGCTGCCCGAATCTCGCGAGGCTCCCCCTTATGATCCAGGCATCTGACGGTCACCTTGGGCGCGCGGGGCACAACGGCGGTGAAACCGGCCAGGCTTAAGCATCCTTCGAAAAAGGAAACCTGCCCGGAATCATCCAGAGTAATTTCCGGATTGATGATCGCGTGGAAGGCCACCGGCTTGCGGCCGCGTTCTTTCAGGACCTCCGGCCTGATGTCGCGCTGGTATTCGGCTTTGTCTTCGATAACCGCCAATTGCAGGCCAAGGCCGATCTGCGGCGCCGCCAAACCAACCCCTGGAGCATCGTGCATGGTCTCGCGCATCCATTCGATCAGCTGCTGTATATTGCGGCTGGCGATTTCGGCTTTGCTCAGCGGCTTCGCCCGCTCGCGCAACACAGGCTCTCCCGCCTGCACGATTTTCAGACGCATCAATTTTCGCTACGGTTTGGCCACGCTTGCGGTCGGTTGCAGCGTTTGCAGCGTGAGCGGTGTGAAATGCAAAATGTAATGGCGCATCCCTCGTTCCAGCGTACTCATTCCGTGCTGCCTGGCTTCCTCGAGAGCGCGTTCGTTGTCCCAGCCATCGTGCTGGATCCGGTAGCACGCAACCACGGTTCCTGTCCGGTCTTTGCCGCGACGGCAGTGAACGAGTATGGGACCGCTCTCAGTCAGCATCAGATTCAGAACCTTAGTCATCTGAGCTTGCGTAGGCGCCGACAATTCCGGCAAAGGCAGGTTGATGTACTTCACGTGGAGCTTGTCCAGTTGTTCTTTCTCGAATTGGGTCGCCGCGCTGGGTTCCCGAAGATCAATGACTGTTTTGACTCCAAGCGCGCCAATCTCGCTCAATCCCGGGCCGCTCGGCTCACCGCTCCGATAGATCCGGTCGTCGACCCGATCGAAATTGCGCACATGCGGAGCCGAGATCTGGGCGGAAGGTCCGGCCAGCCCCGCCGACACGAGAACAACCAGGCCTAAGCTGGCCCGGATAACCCTCGCTCGAAACGGCATCATGGCTTTATTCTCGCGTAATCCATCCCGATGAGCATAGAATCAGTCGCAGTGGCCAACAATCCCGAGCCCGGCAGCGCCCGCCTGATCATTCTGGATCCCGGGCATTTCCACGCCTCACTCATTCAGAGAGAGATGTACCCGGGAGTGGATTCCCGCGCGACAGTTTACGCACCGCTCGCATCGGAGCTTCTCGACTATCTCGGCCGAGTCTCGCTCTTCAACAATCGAAAAAAGGATCCCACCCGCTGGACACTCGATATCCATACTGGCGATGATCCGCTCGAGCACATGCTCCGCGACCGTAGCGGCAACGTGGTCATTCTCGCCGGACGCAATCGTCCCAAGATCGACCGCATCGCGGCCGCCGTTTCCGCCGGCTTC
>JAFAUR010000390.1 GCA_019243205.1 Acidobacteriaceae bacterium
AGAACCGTTGAGAGACAGGATGGCTGCTGCGAGAAAATCTTAAACCGGCTTCTCGAACTCCTCATCATGCCTTGCAGGACTTGAGTTGGGGTGTGCTGTGGAAAAAGCAATCGGGAACACAAAGGTAAGAAGAATGAAGACGGTAAAAAAGGTGCCGTTCCCGTGAGTGGCTCCGGTCGAGGGACGTTTGACGGGACCGCGCTGACGGCATACACCGATGGTCAACCGCTAGACAAGCTCGTGAAGCAGATCGCAAAGAAGGTGGTTGTGGGGTTTATTCCCGACCCAGACACCGACCTCCGGCCGGAAGTGCGCGAGATCACGTTTGGTGATACTCCGGATTTCCGCCTCTACAATAACGGCTTCATTCTGCGCCGGCGTATCTCTTACGTGGATGGTTTCCCGGTAGGCGACCCCGAAATCGTCTTCAAGTTTCGTCATCCTGACGAGCAGCGGGCCACTCAAATGGATGTGCGGCCGCATATTGCCGGCGCCTATCTCATGAAGTTCAAAGCGGAAGCACTGCCGTTGAAGAATGAGGTTGGTGGATATCGAATTCTCTACTCTCATAACTGCCAGTTCGGGCTAAGCCAGGTGCACGCTGCTAACAGGAGCTCTGTCACTACTCTTGTCAAAACACTGCCCGCACTGGCCTCACTGAAGAAATCCGATGCAGAACATATCAGTCTCGTAAACGGAGGCATCGTTGAAGAGGTACTGCGCCCACTTGGCCAATTGGACTTCGGCAAAGGACAGGTGGCGAAGTGTGATATCTCCCTATGGCGGACGCGCGGCGAGCACAAGCCGTGGGTAGGCGAGTTCGCTTTCCAAGTGACATTTCCGAGCAGAGAATCGGTTGCGGAAAAGGCAAACAAACTTGCCGACCAATTCTACGTCAGACTGCAACAGGATGTAAAGGATTGGCTGGCGCTAGGTGTGACGAAAACTGCGATGGTTTATCGCCTGAATGCGAACGAGGCCCAGAGTCATGAGTGAACTTACTGCAAAACTCTCGGCCGAAACCGTAGACACAACCGCGTCAACATCAACGGTATCTACGTGGCAGATCTTCCTGGAGTTTTTGATCATCGGGGCCACCAGCTTCGGCGGGGTTGTTCCCTACCTTCGACAATCGCTCGTTACGAAACGCAACTGGATTGATGATAGGGAATTCGTCGAGATGCTCTCCATCAGCCAGTCTTTGCCTGGCCTGAACGCCACCAACGTGGCCGTTTTGGTAGGAGAGAAATTGCGCGGGATCATCGGATCGATCGCCGCAATTGCCGGAATTTGCCTGCCGGGGGGCGTGCTGATGTACGCGGTGGGCGTGTTTTATCGGCAGCACGGAGACCATTCCTGGATTACAGCCGGGCTGAAGGGCGTGGCAGCAGCCGCAGTAGGCCTGATCCTCTCGACTGTAGTAAGCCTCAGCAGGAAGTCGCTGGCGGGAAAAGTTGACTTTGTATTTATGGCAATTACGGTACTTGCAGTAAACCGTTTCCACCAGTCAGTGCCGCGTACGCTGATCGTGGTTGGGCTTCTTGCCATTTTGTTCCACAGGCCCCGGAGCGTGGAGAAAGGTAAGGCTGTTACATGAATGAGACCGTGACACTTGTACGCGTATTCGCATACTTATCTCTGCTAACGGTTGGTGGCGGAATGGCAGCGTTCCCCGAAATGAAGATTCTGACCGTAGACGTGCATAAGTGGCTGACCTTCCCGCAACTCATCCACCTGTATAGCGTTGGGCAGATGGCTCCTGGTCCCAACATGATGATGATCGTTTCCATCGGGGACTGGGCAGGAGGCTGGCTTGGCGCTCTTGTTACCGTTCTTGCATTCTTCGGTCCGACGGCCTTGCTCGCCTTTGTTGTCGCCCGCCTGTGGCACCGGCTGGAAACGTGGCCGTGGCGTAATTCGATTCAACGCGGGTTGGCTCCAGTCTCTATTGGATTATTATTGGCTGGTTGCTTCACTATGGCTAAGGGCGCAGTTACCGGACTACAGACTTCGACTATCGCAGTAGGTGTGCTGCTGATCCTACTTCGCTACAAGATCAATCCAGCGCTTCTCGTCATAGGCGGCGCGATAGTGGGTGTGTTGTCGTTTGCGCCGAAATAGTCTATTGCCTTGACACGAACGCAATAGGGCTCAAGAGTAGAATCTATGTTTTCACTTGGGCGCGGCTTGCACTCTGCGGGTAACGACCGTTTTCATCCAATTCGGTATTAATTCGTATTCACTGCATCAACGGCAGCGCATACCGGCCAATCTTGATGCTCCTGTTCGTGCTGAATAGCGGTTAGAACCTCACGTCGGGAGTAACTTTCTCTGTTCACATCGGCTAATATGCGGTCATGCTATGCTGCTTCTGCCCGAAGCAGATGGGCGGCGTACTGACGACGAATGCCGATTTAGCGATTTCGGGCGCACAGTTTGGAATGCGAGCTGAATCTTCTTTGTGGGCTCCTGCTTTTTGAAATCCTCAGCAATTTAGGATGCACGGGATACGCGCGCTGCTGGATGGCTCGCATCCTGGTTACCTGGCGTGGTTTCGCCATGTTGACGTTGAGGGCCTTCGTCCGCGTCTGGAGTAGAACATGAGCAATGATTTCAATGCCGCATAACTCCGATCAGGCGTAATTACCGATCCGGCAACCGGGAATTGATGGTCCTGGATGCTGATTCCGATGCAGAACCACAGTGACTCCAAACCGATTGTGCTGAGTAACTCTGTGAGCGTCCGGTTGCGGCCGTCTAGCGATTGAGCTAGCAGCGGAGCCATCCTTCAAGAGAGTGCGGATTGGGCCTCGGGATGGATGGATGGATGGATGAGTGGACTTAGTCACAAGAGTGGTGAGCTTGACGATTCGGATGGGACGAGTGCGCCAGAGAAGCGGCGCAAGCGTTCAGTGAGTGAGAAGCGACGGATTGTAGAGGGATCATTCCAACCAGGAGCGTCAGTGACAGCGGTGACGGAAGCACACGGTCTGCATCCGACGCAGCTGTATAGATGGCGACGGCTGTATGGTCGCAAGCTGGAGGGGAAGCCAGGAGCGGCGCTGTTGCGGGTTCGTGTGGCCGAGGAGTGTTGAGCTCAGCCGGCCGACAAGGAAGGGTTCCAAAGAGGAAGCGCAAGCGGCTCGGCCAGCAACCATTCAGGTTGAATTTGCCAATGCGCGTGTGCGCATTGAAAGTGCGGATCCAGCAACGGTACTGCCGATCCTGGAGCAGCTGGCGCGATGTTCTCGTTCCCGGCTGGCGCACGCATTTGGGTTGCGGCTGGTGTGTCGGATCTGCGGCGCGGATTCACGGGTCTGAGCGCGGTCGCACAAACGGTACTGGAGCAGGCCCCTTTCGGCGGGCACGTATTCGTGTTTCGTGGGTGGCGCGGCGATCTCATTAAATTGCTGTGGTGGAATGGGGACGGGCTCTGCCTATTTGCGAAGCGTTTAGAACGAGGCCGCTTTATTTGGCCGCAGGCGGCGAGCGGAACAGTGTCACTTACTTGGGCGCAGTTATCGATGTTATTCGAAGGCATCGACTGGAGGCGACCTGCGCGTACATGGAAGCCAGACATGGCAGTGTGATGGCTACAACAAAGAATACTTAAAATGTTCGATAACTACTGGACCCCTCAGGCGGGATCATGGCATAGTTTTCAGGGTGGCCTCGGCCTCGACGCTGGATTCAGACGCGCTGGATACGGCAGCATTGAAGGCGTTGATCCGCTCAAAAGACGAGCAACTCTCCGCGCATGCAGCGGAGATCGAAGGCCTCAAACTGTTGATTGCTCGTCTGCACCGGATGCAGTTCGGGCGCAAGTCGGAGAAGGTCCAACGCGAGATTCACCAGCTTGAATTGCAGTTAGGCGATCTGGAAGAAGCCGCTGCCGAGAACCGGCAACGAGCCGAGCGGGCGCTGCCTGCGGCAGCCGCCACGGTCTTTGCCAGCGTGACGCAGAAACCAGCGCGGGGACCGCTTCCCGAGCACTTGCCTCGGCAAACCGAGACTCATCGTCCCAAAGAAGATAATTGCCCCGAATGCGGCGGAGAGTTGCTCAAGCTCCGTGAAGATGTCTCCGAAGTACTCGAGTATATACCGGCGCGCTTCAAAGTGATCCGGCAGGTGCGCCGAAGCTAAGTTGCACAAAATGCGACGTCATCGTGCAGGCCACGGCCCCGAACCGCCAAATCCCGCGCGGCCTCGCCGGTCCGGGATTGCTGGCGCATGTTCTGGTTTCCAAATACGCCGACCATCAACCGCTCTATCGGCAGGCCGAATGAATGCGCGCGAAGGAGTGGAACTGAAGCGTTCGTCGCTAGCCGACTGGGTGGGAGCCAGCACTGAGTTGCTAGCACCTCTAACTGACGGTTTGCCGCGGTACGTAATGAGCGTGCGCAAACTGCATGCCGACGATACGCCCGTACCCGTATAGTCCAAGCACTCGCAACGTATTTTCCATCAGTCGTTCGCACCAATCCTTCGCAGTGGGCGTACGAACCGGTGATCGCAAGACATGGATGCCCCAGTTCTCGACCGTTTCATCCAAACTAGCCGAAAACGTGTTATGCCGATCGTGGAGCAGAAACCTGTAATGGTGATGGCCCGGAGGGCTTCCTGCCATGAGGGAGTGGCGCCTGCTCGATGTATTTTCTAACCGTGCGTTGTGAGAGCCGAATCTGGAGCTTGAGCCAAAGTTCATCTGTAAATCCGCTCTTGTCCCATGTCAGATTTTCGGCTGCCATTCGACGAATTGGGCGCCCCACGTCTGCCGATACCGGTGGCGGCCCGAACGGTTCGATTTGCAACGCCAAAATCGACGGAACGCGGTCCGATGCCAGCCGTTCAAGGACTGATCGAGAGATCCGCGCCCTAGTACGCATTCACTCGATCCACAGATCACATTGCAAACGTAAACCGTCGCGCCCATCAGTTGCCGGGTGTATAACGAACTTACACACTGATCACGAGGAGAAACGAATATGGCAAGGGGACCCCTGGGAAACCAGATTCTCTCTGAGTACGAGCGAAATGGGTTTGTGATTGCGCGCGGAATGTTCAACCGCGAAGAGATCGATCTGCTACGACAAGCAGCCAAAGAAGATCGTGATTTAGACCAACACTCATTCGGCAGAGCTGATGGCGAGGGCGGCGTCGTGCGCCTATCGTTATGGAATCATCCCGGTGACACTATCTACGGGATGTTTGCGCGCTGCGAAAGCATTGTGAACTCGGCTGAGATGTTACTCGGAGGCGAGGTATATCATTACCACTCGAAAATGATAATGAAAGATGCGAAGGTGGGTGGGGCATGGGCTTGGCATCAGGATTACGGTTACTGGTACGAGAACGGCGTCCTGTTCCCTGACCTCACGAGCGCTTTCCTCGCCGTAGACCCCGCCACTCGTGAGAACGGTTGCATGCAAGTCTTGAGTGGGTCGCATCGGATGGGGCGCCTGGATCATATATTGACGGGAGATCAGGCAGGTGCCGACCTGGAACGTGTGCACGAAGCCGAGAAGAGGCTACTGCTGGTGTACGTAGAAATGGATCCAGGCGATGTGCTTTTCTTCCATGCGAACCTCTTACACCGCTCCGACCAGAATCGTTCGCATAAGCCGCGCTGGGCAATGATCTGCTGCTACAACGCAGCACGCAATGATCCATATAAGGAAGCACATCACCCGCGGTACACGCCCCTCCTGAAAGTGTCGGACGCAGCGATTCTAGAATCGGGCTTGAAGCGATTTGGCAATTCATCGGCAGCCGTGGCTTGGCTTGAACCTCAAAAGGATCAGAGCGCAGGTAAGCTCGCGAGCAAAGTTCGGCCGTAGTGATCGACCGATCAGAGTGCAGCGCGCATGGCATCGCGACATATTTTCGGCTGCGATTGAACGAATTACGCGCCTGCACACCTGCCGATATTGCCGGCCGCCCCGAGGGGTTTCGATTTCCAACGTCAGAATCGACGGAACACAGATCGATGCTAGCCGATCCAGGTGGGTGGTGTGACGATCATCAAGGCGCTGCGCCAGCGGAATAAACGGGCGAGCTTAGACAACACAAATCGATCAGCCGGTGTCGTCGGCGCGGTCTTTTCTCGCGCTCTCGGAATAATGCAAGCCGCTTGCTCAAGAACAGATTCTCTGCACTTAGGGCCGTCCAGCTACGAAAACCGGCAGCGCAGAAGTTGACGCAGTCTGAAACGAGAATTTGTAGCGTGACACTCAGCTTCGAATGTCGGAAAAGGTTTTGCACTTGGAAATTCGCCTCACGCTCATCCATCTGATCCGGCTGCCTGATCACGTTTCTGCGGACCACAGGCTTTCTCGTCTTCAATAACAAAGTCGGCCCTCACATCGTCAGACTGCCTACGGTGCGGCAGCTTATTTCAATAAGTTTCTACAGCCGGTCTGGCAAGGTCGATTTGTCTACAGCTTTCGGTTCACCGTCGGCGAAAGCTGCACGCTTGCGCTTGTATCCTGAATGTTGCGCACGCGAATGAACTGGATTTGTCCGGTCATATTGCTGATCGGGGTCGGGCCCTGTGCAAGACAAGCCGTTGGCACTATGTGTGCTGCGTGCCATCCGAAAGAGTCCGCGCGCTGGAACGCGTCACCCATGGGACAGTCTATCGTGCCTCCCGCTGCTTTGCCGCCCGGTCATGTGACGCATCAGTTATCCCAGAGCGTGTTAACCAGCGAGCAACGTAATGGGCAGATGATACATGGATTGTCGGAACGAGGGCTGACGGCCCAATACACTGTCCAATACCAGATTGGCGGCGACTTCATGGGGCGCACATACCTTGTCCAGGTCGGCGCATACATGTTCGAATCGCCGCTTACTTATTTCAAAAGATATGGCTGGGATTTGTCGCCCGGCTATTCCCCCATGACAACAATCGATTTCGACCGGGGAATGGATGACACGTGCTTGTTCTGCCACGTCGATAGCGCGAAATTCGCTGATGAGGACGGTCGTCGACTGAAGAGTACCCGGTTGGAACCGCTAAGCTGCGGCCGCTGCCATGGTGCCGGAGGCGAGCACGCGCTGCATCCGTCCGCCACGAACATCGTCAACCCGGCAAAGCTGCCGCATGCGGAGCGAGACAGCACCTGTGAGCAGTGCCACCTTGAAGGCGCAACACGCATACTCAATCCTGGCAAGCGCTGGGATGATTTTCATCCAGGTGAGAAGACGGAAGCAACGTTTTCTACGTATGTTCTCGTCGGCGGAAACAATGCGGCTGTAAATGCCGTTAACCATGTCGAGCAACTTCGCCAAAGTAAGTGCGTCAAAGAAACCGGTGGAAGACTCTGGTGCGGATCGTGCCACAACCCACATGGCGAAACCGTTAATCGGGCAGCCGAAATCAAGGCCGTCTGTACTTCTTGCCACAGCACGCTCTCACGCGACAATCACCCCGCCGGTTTAAGCGAATGCACCAGTTGTCACATGCCAAGCGCGGGCACGACCGACATCCCGCACGCGGCGCGGACCGATCATCGTATTCTGCGGAAACCTTCTGAAGCAAGCGTCTCCGAGCCGTCTAGAGTTTCAGTGTGGCGAGATCCCGCCCCGGAGAACCGCGATCGCAATCTAGGCTTGGCGGAAGTGTTCCTCGGACTCACGAACCGGTTGCCTGAAGTTGCCGAAGACGGGTGGCGGCTGCTCAATGCGATTCCGGACGCCAAACGCGACGCCTCAGTGCTATCCGATTTGCAGGGACTCGCCTTGGAGAAGCAAGACTTCGATGAAGCTTTGCAAATCGGCAGGCGTCTGGTGGAACTGCGGCCGCAAAGTGCGAAAGCGGCCATGAACTTAGCAATCGTCCTGAAACGCTCGGGCGCCATGGCCGAGGCCGAACCAGAGTTCAAGCGTGCGATCAGTCTGGATCCTTCTCTCAAACAGGCATATATCGAGCTTGCGGCCCTGTATTCGGGAATGGGGCGCATCGACGGCACGAAAGCTGCGATCGACAGTTATCTGAGATTCAATCCGCAGGATATGCTATTTCGCTGGCAGCGGCAACAATTAGAACGGCGATGAGCCTCTATTTTGGATCGGCGGCCGTCGCGCTCTCTGCCGCCCGGAGCCGCTGAAATTCCCGCGATTCGCGTGCTGCGTCCTCTTTCCTCCCAAGCTCGCGGTAAGCCTGCGCGAGCGAAAAGCGCGCAGCCGCGTAGTCGGGACGGAGGCGGACGGCTTGTTCCAGGTGTTGCACTGCCAGCTCGTACTTACGCTGCGCAATGTAGACGCGTCCGGCGGTTGCTTGCACGAACGGGTCTTCGGGACCGAGCGCAAGCGCTTTCTCGATTGATTTCGCGGCTTCGTCTACGCGATCAGGCGTGGCGTCGAGCGTAGCACGCGCCAAATATGCGTACGCCTGTGCCGTTCCTCCGCCGAGCGAGATAGCTGTTTCAAGCTGTTTCTTCGCAAGAGCGGCGCGGTTTTCACCTTCGAGTAGGATTCCGTATGTGACGTAAGCGGGGGCCCATTCAGGCCAGCGCGCCTGGATCTGCTTGAGCACTTCTTCTGCGCCATCCGCGCGTGACGCGGCGCTGAGCATGGCTGCCTTCATGAGCAGGATTTCGGGAGTCCCCTGCGCATTACGATCCGCCTCCTCCAACAGCGAGACCGCCTCAGCAGGGCGGTTGTGGCGAGCAAGGAACAGAGCGGCTCGTTCATATACCTCCGTTCGAGAGGGTGCGGCGCGAATACCATCCTTGAAAGCTGACAATGCGCCATCGTAGTTGTGTGCGGCTTCTAGCGCCTCAGCTTGAGCTAGGTAAAAGTCAGCATTGCGTTGGGCCTCCGGGATCGCTTTCAACGCCGCCAATGCGGGCTGCGCGCCGGCAGTGTGAAGCAGCGCCAGGCTAAGATCAACAGGTGCCTCTACTGCAGACGCGGGTAGAGATGGAGTAGCGTATTCGAGCAACTTTCTCGCCGACTCGTACGCCCCGGAGCCTTCCAGGACATGGGCCGCTTCCGCCGCCATTGGTGCGGGCGGTTGCAGGCTGAGCAGATGCGATGACTGTTCTTCGGCCGCTTTCAGATCATGTTCTTCCACCGCTAACCTGATGGAACGAACGATGAGCGTGGGGTTGTTCGGATTTTGCTGAATCTGGCGGCGAACTTCCGCGCTGTAGCGCGCGTGCAACTCCTCCGGGGGAAGCGCCAGATAGTCTACAATGCCAGGCGCAGGCGCACCCTCTTCCGGAGGCAAACTGCGAAACTGAGCCAACACGTCACGTGCTTCTTGCGAGCGCCCGCTCTTGGCGAGCGCGCGTCCCAGATGCAGCAGAATGTGAGGCTGCCTCGGTGAAAGCGCCGCAGCCTGCTGGAGCGCTTTCACGGCGTCGTCGGCGCGATCCAAAGCGAGATAGGTCTCGCCGAGCCGATCGAGAATGGTCGAATTGTTGGGCGCGTGCGCGGCCGCCACTTCCAGGTCCGGCAAAGCGAGTGCAGGCTTTCCCTGCATGAAGTTCAGTGTTCCGCGTCCCAGGCGCGCGGGCACAAAGTCCGGCTGCAGACGAATTGCTTCACTAAGGTGTCGAGCGGCAGCAACAGGATCTGAAAGTGCTTCCGCGATTCCGATTTCGTACAGTGCCTTCGGATCGTTCGGATATCTTTCGAGATATCTCTTCAGGCCGGCAATGCCGCCCGGAATGTCACCACTCGCGGCAAGCATGAAAGCGCGTTCGCGTTGCGCGGAGCTGTCATTCGGCACCAGGTTCAGATAGCGATCGTAAGCTGCAAGCGCATCCGCCACGTAACCAAGATCATTCGAGGTCTGAGCGATGGAAAGCTGAACATTCGGTCGCGAAGGGTCGATACGCGCCGCTTCGGCCAGAAGACTGAGCGCCTTGTCGCGCTGGTTCAGTTGGATATACACGCCGGCCAGGTTGTATAGCGTATCTACGTCATTCGGATGCTGCGCCAAAGCGGACTGAAGGACGTCCCGGGCCCGCTCATAATGGGTCGCATGATAAGCCGCCAGCCCGAGATTGTAGAGCACGTCGAAGTTGGCAGGCGCGGCTTCGAGTGCCCGCGAAAACTGAATTTCCGCTTCGTTGTATTCGCCAATCGAGGCAAGGCCGAGCCCAGCCGAAAAACTCAATCGCGGATCCGACCTGGAATTCAGGCGCTCGAGAATTGCCTGAGCTTCATCCCGCCGACGAGCTAGAAAGAGCGCCTGCATCTCGAGCAACCCGACTTCCGGCAGCGAGCGGTCCGCTGGCGTGAGGTGCTGCAGATAGCGAAGGGCCTCGGGCGCCTTTTTCTGCCGCACGGAAATGGATGCGAGCTGCAGGTTGGCGTTGGCGCGGGTTGGATCACCAGCCAGGACTTTCAGATACGAAGTCCGTGCGCCGTTCAGGTCTCCGACGGCCATCTGATGATTCGCGTAATTATTCAGCAGGGTGAGCGAGTTGGGAGCCAAGGCGAGAGCACGCCGGTATGCCCGCTCGGCATCCTGGTATTTCTGTTCGCTGTCGAGAACAGCCCCCAGCAAGGTCAAAGCACGCGCATCATCCGGTTGTTTCGCCAGTACGGAGCGCACCGCAACTTCCGCGGCGCGCAGGTCACCGCGTTCGAACGCGGCCGCCGCCTCTTCGAAATCGCTTCCCATGAGAGGATGTGCAAAGGGCAGCAGCAATGCGCCGAAGACGACAAACAATTTCACTGTGGCGTGTTTACTTCTCGATTTTACTATTCGGGACGGCACTCCTCGGCTTTCAGATTCGAACGACGAAGGCTCCGATCTGTTTCAAGTTACAGGCTATCCCGTTCCAGTTAGAGAACAATGAGACCCCGGTACGCCATGCTCCCGCCGCCATGGCCGGAGGCGTAGCCGTCTTCGATTTCAACAAAGACGGAAGGCCGGACATCTTCTTCACCAACGGAGCCAATATAGAAACTTTAAAAAAGGATGGGGCTAAGTACTCGAACCGTCTCTTTCGAAATGACGGGGCTGGGAAATTCACCGACGTCACCGAACAGGCAGGCCTTCGAGGAACGGGATACGACATTGGGGTTGCTGCCGGCGATTACGACAACGATGGGTATCCGGACCTCTTTGTCGCGGGAGTCAACGCAAGCACCCTCTATCACAACAACGGCGATGGTACCTTCACCGATGTTACGAACAAAGCCGGACTCAACCGTATTGACCCGGAATACGGACCAATGTGGGCGGTTGCCGGCGCCTGGGTCGACGTAAACAACGACGGCCGCCTTGACCTGTTTGTAGTGAATTACCTGCAATGGAATTTCACCACCGAGCCACGTTGCATGTTTGGAGGTGTAAGTCGCTACTGTCCTCCGCAGTCTTACAAGGGGCTTCCTAACAAGCTCTATTTGAACAATGGCGATGGTACGTTCACAGATGCCTCAGAGGCGAGCGGTGTGCGCGCCCAGATCGGCAAGGGCATGAGCGTCGGCGTAGCGGATTACGACGGCGACGGCTGGCCGGATTTATTCGTCCCGAACGACACGTCTTATAACTTCCTGTTTCGTAATGTCGGCGCAGGGAAATTCAAAGAGGTAGGGTTTGATGCGGGCGTGGCATTACCGGAAAACGGTAATTTCATCAGCGGAATGGGTTCGGATTTCCGCGATCTGGACAACGATGGCCGCCCGGATATTGCGCTGGTTGCGCTAAACAATCAGACGTTCCCGATTTATCGCAATACGGGCAAGGGCGACTTCGAAGAGATCACGGCAAAGAGCGGTTTCAGCGCCCTGACCCGGCCCATGTCAGCTTACGGAATCGGAGTCTTCGATTTCGACAATGACGGGTGGAAGGATCTTTTCATTGCGCGCGGGCATATCGATGCCCTGCCCTCAATCGGTGAAGCCATCGATCAGTTCAACACAGTGATGCGCAACTTGGGCTCTGCCAGGAAATGGTCCGCGCTGACTGAGGAGGCCGGCTTCGATGCCCTGCCACCAGCCCGCCATCGCGGATGCGCCTTCGGTGATCTGGATGGCGATGGCCGTATCGACGTGGTGGTCACAGCCCTGGCGCGACCCGCAGAGGTCTGGATGAACCGCAGCCCAAGCGCTGCGCACTGGCTCGATATCGCCTTACAAGGAACCCGCAGCAACCGCGACGGAATTGGAGCCGTTGTTAAGGTCGTGACGAAGACCGGCACACAATGGAATCACATGACGACGAGTGTCGGTTATGCGTCCTCGAGCGATGGGCCGGTACATTTCGGGCTAGGCACCGATTCGGTCGCCTCAAGTATAGAAATCCGATGGCCTTCGGGCGTCGTGCAAACACTCGCGAACGTGCGAGCCGACCGGGTGATCTCCGTCGCGGAGCCCGGCCGGTGATTCGCGTTGTCGGCGCGCTGATTCCCGTACTGACAGGCATTGCGCTCTCGGTTGAGCCGGTGCCGATTAAAAAAAGATATCATCCCATCCCGTTCCGCCTCGATACTGATGAGACGCCTCTACGGCATGTACCCGCCGCAATGGCAGGAGGGGTCGCGGTTTTTGACTACAATGGCGACGGCCGGCCCGATAT
>JAFAUR010000563.1 GCA_019243205.1 Acidobacteriaceae bacterium
GTCGTAGAAAGCGAGTTGCGTTTCCTTCAGGTCGTATTTTCCGCGACGGTTTACAACTTGGCCGTGTATCCGCACGCTGATCATGAAGGTGTTGTCGGAACGCAGCAGCATATTTCCGCTGCATTCATCACGGTGTGGAGTCCCGTCGAAGCAGACGTGAGTCGTTTGAAACCCGGTCTCGCCGTTCGACATTTTGACGTATTCCCACCCGCCGGGATCCTGCAGCATCTTCAACGCATCGTCGTTCAGACGCGCGCTCAGAAGTCCCGAGAATGTAAGCAGCACGATCGAGGAATTTCGCACAGCCCACCTCAGTGGGTCATTGAGTAGACAATGTAGTTTACCCCAATGCGAACCCCGAGTGCCGAGTATTGTTCCGGATACTCGGGATAGTCAGCCCATTCCCACGAGTCGCCCAGATCCGAATTGAATGCCATGGCCACGATCACCCGGCCCTTGTCGTCGTAAATGCCCCGCCAGTGTGCAACGTATCCGTCATTACGGAAGGGGACGCCCGTCCGAACCGCCCACTCGCCCGGCACCTGATAGCGATCGTTCAGGTTGTAAACGGAGTGAAAAATGGCGTCGGTATCCGGGATGTCCACTACCGGGCGATCGGGAAAAACGCGCTTCATGCTTTGGGTAAAGATCTGCCAGTCTTCGGTGCCCCAAAAGTCGTCACACATGAGGAACCCGCCGCGCAGAAGATACTCGCGTAAGACTCTGGCCTGCGCATCCGTCAGACTCCACTCGCCCACAAAGACCGCATACAGCCACGGATAGTTGAAGACATCGTTCGCATCATCGAGATTCACGGGCTGTTCGACGGAGCGCACGTGAATGCGAGTCAGCCGCCGCACCGCCTCCAGAAAATGGCGGTCGGCCCGAGGATAATCGTTCGTCCAACTGGAATGGCCTTGCGTCCAATCCCAACCGGCGTGCCGGAAATGGGCATCGGGAATGGATGGATACATCAGCCGCGCGAATACCAACTCCGTTTTCTCATCGAAGTCGGGCGGCAAGGGAATCTGGTTGATGTGGTATTCGTCCCCGGGATATTCGCGGAACGGGCGCGGCGTGGAACGCTCCATGCCGTAAAGCCCCGCCAGTATAGACAGCAAGGCTCCGACGCGCACCATCAGCTTGAGGGAAAACATCGCGCAGAGGCTTCGCCCCCGAGAATACCATCGGAAGCCGCAGCCAAATATCTGACGAATACTACTGGGACCTTGTTGCAACTTCCAGATTGACGGTTCCGATATATTTATCGGCAGCGCCATAGTAGCCGGTCAGCAGCAGCCGGTCGCGATCCGAGCGAAGCACGACGGCCCCTTCCAGGAAGATCACGTTCGGTACGTTGCCTTTCAGCTCCCAGGGCAGCGCCGGCTTGAGGAACGGCTGCCGCGCACGCGCGATTACTCGCGTCGGGTCCTTACGGTCGAACAGAACCCAACCGGTCGAGTACACCAGGTGATCGTCAGCCCCGTTGTAAAGCAGCAGGATTCCGCGGTCCGTCAGAAACGGCGGCGGACCGGGCTCCATTACGCGCGAATCGAAGCTGCCGGGTCTGCGCCCGAGGACCGGGGACTGTGTCGCATCCGTCCAGTGGGATAAGTCCGGGGAACTGGCGACGCCCATGTAATCTCGCGCTTTGCCGTCCGGATCCGTTCGTGTTCCCAGGTAGTACATCCACCATTTCCCGTTGATGCGCTCCGTGACGATCGCCCCGGATTTTGTCCACTGCGTGTTCCAGGTCCCTCTGTAGGCCGGCAAAATGACGCCTTTGCGCTGCCAATGGATCAAGTCGTTTGAAACGGCCAAACAGAGCTGGGCCGAGTGAGTGTCATAGCCTGTGTAGGTCAGATAGTAGGTCCCCTCGATTTCCACGACGCGGGGGTCTTCTACACCGCCGTTAGCCTCATACGGCGCTTCAGGAGAGAGAACCGGCTCCGGGCGGACCGTAAAATGAAGCCCGTCGCTGCTCTCGGCATAACCGATCCGGGACGTCTGCTTTTTATCCTGGGCACGAAAGAGCAGGATGGTTTTAGCGCCGGCTTTGATTGCTGTGGGATTGAACAGTCCGAATTCGGCCCACCCCGGCCTCGGGCTCAGAATCGGTTCCTGGGAGAGTCTACGGGCCTGAACATCTACTGGCTCCGCCGCTCCGAACAGCAGACCGGCGACCACAGCGATGAAGAGAAGAATGCGCGTCACTGTTTCGTCGATTTGCCTTCCATGATGGTGTTCCAGGTAGATCCATCCTGAGAGGCTTCGAATTTGATGGACATCGAAGTGGGCGAGACGATTTTTTCGATGTATCGCCACTTGAAGGGCACGTCCCCAGTATCTGTCCAGACGATCGTGTCGCCGTTTTTGACGCCTCGTCCGGCAATACGCTCACCGGAGCTGTTGAAGGCATCGTAAGTGAATGCCTTCTTGGCCGTGTCATAACCCATGACGAACAACTCGACTCCATCGCCCATCGTAGACTTGTAGGCCACGTTTCCGATCAGAAAGAAATTCCCTTTCTGCCACTCATAACGGTCGACGGAAGTCATCTTTCCTCCCGGCCCCATGGGTGACGGCTTGACGTCGGCTTCTGTTTTCCATGTACCCGCCAGGAAATTGATCTCTTTGAGCTCCGGCGCGGGTTGGGGTGTGTGTTCCCCTTGGCAGAACGCGCGGCCGCAGCAGACAAACGCGAGAACAAGAAAAGGCTTGTGTATCACCTGATGCCCTCCAACTGTTCCGCGATTATATAAGCATTTGACCGTGCTAAGCGCCCTCGCCTTTGGCGGTCTTGTAGCCCTTCGCCACCCAGTCGGCGTGGAAATTTTCCGGCATGTTCACTACGCGTATCTTTGAAAAGCCCATGTCCTTCAAGACTTGGTACGCCGGACGAATATTCGGACAATGCTCGACCGGACAGCAGCCGCAGTACACGAAGACTTTCTGCGCGCGCGGGATATCCCGCGCCTTCTGTTTGAACAGGGTGAGTCCTTCCGGCTTGCCGACGGGTCCTGCGAGTATCGCGCCGGGTATGTGCCCCGCCCGGTACAGCACCGCAAAGCCGGCGTACAGGATGATCAGTTGCCCGGCGCCGGTTTCCAATCGTTTCGCCAATTCGCCCGGCTCCACTTGATCCGCCGCAGGCCACGGAATCCCATCCGCCTTGCCGTCCCGCGCTCTCAGCGCGATGGCAGAAACCAGGCCTAATATCGCTGCACGTCGTGTCAGTGCCGTTTCAAGCATGCCTATTACATTTTCCCATCGGTGCCGCCGGACTGAAATCGTTCACCAGCTACGATGAGGTTGTTCCCGCTCAATGCGTGTCTCGCTATTCATCACCTGCTACAACGACCTGCTGTTCCCGCGAACGGGCATCGCGGTAGTGAATGTTCTGGAGCGCCTGGGCCACACGGTGGAATTCCTTCCGGAACAGACCTGTTGCGGCCAGATGCATTACAACACCGGCTACCAGCTGGAAACGGTTCCGCTCGTACGCAAATTCGTCGAAACATTTGCCGGCGCAGACGTGATTTGTTCTCCTTCAGCTTCGTGCGTCGCCATGATTCGCGATCATTACGAAAAGGCCGCACAGATGGTAGGAGACACCAGGCTCGCCGCAGAAGTTTTGCAGCTTTTACCTCGCGTCTACGAATTCACCGAGCTCCTCACGAAGAAATTCGGTATTGAGGCCGTCGGCGCCTATTATCCGCACCGGGTCACTTATCACCCGTCTTGTCATTCTCTGCGGCTATTGCGGCTTGGGGACGGGCCGCTCAGGCTGCTTCGTAATGTGGGGGGCATCGATCTGGTGGAATTGCCGAACGCGGAAGAGTGCTGCGGATTCGGCGGTACGTTTGCGGTGAAAAATGCCGAGACGTCATCGGCGATGCTCGCAGACAAAGTACGCTGCGTTCTGAATACTGGCGCGGAAGTCTGCACCGCGGGCAACAACTCCTGCCTGATGCATATCTTCGGATCGCTGCACCGCCAAAGAACGGGCGTGAAAACGGTGCATATCGCGGAAATACTCGCGTCCACCCGCGAACGAGAGGCCGCGTGAGCATCCGGGTCGGCACAGCGGCAGAAGCGGCGCCCTTCCCCGAGGCCGCGCATGATGCTCTCGAGAATTCGCAGCTCAGGCGCAACGTCCGGCATGCGACCGGCATTATTACGGTAAAACGCAATAACATGACCGGCGAACTGCCCGATTGGGAGCAGTTGCGGGCGGCCGGGCATGCCATCAAGACCCATACGCTCAAGTACCTCGACTTCTACCTTGAGCAGTTCGAAGCGAACGTCACACGAGCCGGCGGTGTAGTGCATTGGGCGCGCGACGCTGATGAAGCCAACGAAATCATCACCAAGATCATCAGTGATCGCGCAGGCAAGGAGGTCATCAAAGTGAAGACGATGACCACCAACGAAACCCGCCTCAACGCGTACTTAGAAGAGCACGGAATTTCCCCGCACGAGACGGATCTGGCAGACCTTATCGTCCAGCTTGGGAACGACGACCCCTCTCACATCGTTGTGCCGGCGCTTCACATCAATCGTGTTCAAGTGCGGGAAATCTTCGAGCGCAAAATGCCGCTCAGACAGCTCGGCATCGAGACGCTTACGGAGGATCCGAACGATCTGACCGAAGCAGCCCGTCGTTACCTGCGGCAGAAATTTCTAACCGTGCGCATCGGCATCAGCGGCGCAAATTTCGCCGTTGCGGATACAGGCTCACTCGTGGTTGTGGAGAGCGAGGGAAACGGGCGCATGTGTTTGACCCTGCCGGACGTGCTCATTTCTCTTGTCGGCATTGAAAAGATTATCCCTACTTTTCAGGACCTGGAAGTTTTTCTGCAATCACTGCCGCGCTCGTCAACGGGCGAGCGAATGAATCCGTACAACTCGATCTGGAGCGGCGTCACTCCCGGCGATGGTCCCCAGGAATTTCATGTCGTGCTGCTCGACAATGGGCGCACCAGCGTTCTCGCCGACAAAGAGACGCGCGAAACGCTGAATTGTATCCGCTGCGGCGCATGCTTGAATACGTGTCCGGTCTATCATCAGACGGGCGGCCATGCTTACGGCTCCGTATACCAAGGGCCGATCGGGGCCATCATCACT
>JAFAUR010000882.1 GCA_019243205.1 Acidobacteriaceae bacterium
CTCCAGATCTTCCCCGTAGCGCTTCCACGTCATCCCATCGATACCGCTCGCGGCATCCCGCTTGAGACTGAAATACGCCTTCCGCAGGGTATCCACGTTGGCAATGTGATGCATGAGGCTCGTGAACTTGAGCTTTCTCTCTCTGACTGCAACTTGACGTACTCGCCCCAGCGCGCTTTGCACCCTTTCCCGGCCTTGTATCCGGCGAGTGTTTTGCTCGGACGAGTTCCCCTTGGCCAGAGCGCTTCCCTCCATCCCCTCCGCCACCGGTTGTCTTCCGGCTTTGTTCGGGGACTTCGCAGGTACTACCGCTCCGTCCGACTTCCACTGCTCGTTCATCATCGGCGTGCGCCTTTCGGCTTCCCGACACGGCCTTGGCGTCTTCCCAAGGCGAGCAGTGGATCTCCCGGTTCCCGCGCGAGTTGTTTCCGTGCATGCGATGGGTCTCCGACCCCGCGGAGCCCTTCCGTGTCTAGCCCTAGCGACACGGCCGATGTTGCCTTCCGCACTCCTTTAGAGCGTCGGCACTCCGGTCTAAGTTTAACGAGGCTCAATACCATGCCTGCACATTCCTCTCACAACGCTTCACGGCTGAACTTGCGGACAGCCGTGCATGTTCAAGTACGGCGTGGGCGGCTCGCCCTTCGCCGAGCGGAACTTTCATCCGCATACAACTCGCCGGTTTAACCGGCGCACAAAGGAAAAACACATGCAAACAGAACAAATGCAAACACTCGAAATCCCGTTGAATAAACTACTTGCCTGGAACGACAACGTCCGTGTCATCGGAGTTGAAGACGGAATCGGCGAACTTGCCGACTCCATTGCAGCCGTTGGACTGCTACAAGGCCTAGTCGTGAAGAAGGAGCCTCGCGGCAAGTACGCCGTCATCGCTGGCAGAAGACGGCTGCTAGCGCTCTCGCAACTCGCTGAGCATGGCAAGGTGAAGGCTACGATGCCGGTGCCTTGCCGGATCGCTCCGAAGGATGCGGACCTGCCGGAAATCAGTCTCACTGAAAATGTGGTGCGCGTCCCGATGCATCCCGCCGATGAGTTCGAGGCGTTCCAGCGTTTAATCAACACTGGCAAGTCCGTTGCCGATGTTGCCGCACGATTCGGAGTCACCGAAGCGGTGGTGCTTCGGCGCATTGCCTTAGCTCGTGTCAGTCCGAAGCTTCTGTCTAAGTACCGAAACGGCGAATTAAACCTTGAACTGTTGCAAGCGTTCACGCTGACAGACGACCATAACGCGCAGGAGGAAGTCTGGAATCAGCTTCAGCCGTGGGACCGGAAGCCGCAGACGGTGCGCCAAATGCTTTCGGCTGAAGATATTCCCGCAAGTGACAAGCGCGTGCGGTTCGTTGGGCTTGATGCCTATGAATCGGCGGGTGGAATCGTCCGCCGTGATCTTTTCGCCGAAGGTGAAGCGGGTACGTACATCGGCGATGTCGCGACGCTCAATTGTTTAGTAAATGAGAAGCTGCAAAGCCTCGCAAAAAAAGTTGAAGCAGAGGGTTGGAAATGGATCGAGATTCAGCCGGAAATCGAATATCAGGGAATCAGCCGTTACCGCCGCGTCTATGCGCCGGAGCTTCCACTCTCGACAGAGGCGCAAGCCGAAATAGCCGCACTGGAGCAAAAGCGCGATCTTTTGACGGACCAACTTGAGAAACAGAGCGATGTCGAGGAGAACGCTGTAGAAGAGATTTACCAGCAGATCGATGAAATCGATCACCGAGTGCAAGCCATTCGGCGGAACCGGGAACGAGCCTACTCCGATGATGTCAAGGCCTCGTGTGGCGTAGTGGTTAGTATCGGCCACGACGGGGAACCCGCGATTGTTTGCGGACTCTTGAAGAAAGAGGATGAAAAAGCTCTCGCGAGACCTGAAGCAGCGGAAGAGGAGACAGCGGCCGCCGAACCGGAGATCGAGAGGGAACCGGAATCGACATCCTATTCAGCAGCCCTGGTCGAAACGCTCACGCAGCACAAGACTGCTGCAATTGCGCTGGAGCTGACGCGACACCCTGCGATTGCGCTGGCGGCAATTGTGCATACTTTGATGCTGAGCGAGTTTGGTCCAGATCTGCATCTCTATCGCTTGGGAACATGCGTTCAGATCTCAACGCGGCAAGTGAACCTCGACAGCGCAAACGATTCACCTGCGTTCGCACTGTTTGAGGAACAGAAACGGGAATGGCTGACGAAGCTGTCTGCGGCGAAAGACGAGCTTTGGACCTGGTGTTTGAAACAGGATCAGCAGACTCTGTTGGAACTGCTGGCCCATTGCGTGGCTCGGACACTGAACGCTGTCAAATCCAAGTCTGACGTTGGCACTGAAGGGAGCCGATGCCAGCAAGCCGATGCCCTCGCCTCGGCTCTAGGGTTTGACATGGCCAGGTGGTTCACGCCGACCGCGAGTAACTTCCTTTCGAGAGTTTCGAAATCGCAAATCGGGCAAGCGCTCACGGAAGCCGGCAAACCGGCCGGTGCCGAGATTCTGAAACTGAAGAAGGCCGAACTCGTGAAATTCGCCGAGGACGAAATTCGAGCGACCGGCTGGCTACCGGAACCGGTTCGGATTTCGCAAGCAGCCAACCAGCCTGAGCTTGGCCAGTAGCCGTCTGATGCGAACGTAGGGCGAGCAAGGTCTCGCCCTATACGTTCACACGTCGTGATCCGCAGAAACATTTTTATCGTTCTACGGATTCGCGCGCTCTCAACCCATCTGTCAGGTAGGGAAACCTCAGCGCAACGAACAGTAATAGAGCCTTACCATGCAGGAAGTTTCTGTTTTCGTAGCCGAGTGCATTTGTGGACGGCGTTTTGAAACTCCGAATCGTGACTACATTTGTCCAGCTTGCAATCGGCACATCCGTCTTGAATGGGGCCGAGATCCGGATCTCGAATCGGAATCGGAACCGAGAGAGCGATCAGCAAAGGAGACGGCAGCGTGATGCGCGTACCGGCAGAACTGCTCGAATACAAACAGTGGGTTCTGTGGCGGAGAGCCGACGTGAACGGTCGTGTGGCCAAGATCCCGATCTCGCCTTGGAGCGGGAAAACGGCTTCCTGCGATAAGCCGCATACCTGGAGCACATATAAGCACGTTCACTTTGCATTACGCCGGTTTCGTTGCGATGGAATCGGATTTGTGTTCACGGAAGCCGATCCTTTCTGCGGAATCGACCTTGACCAATGCCGAACCATCAACGGCGTGATCGCGCCGGAAGCGCTGAATCTAATTAACCGGTTTGCAAGTTATACCGAGTTGTCCCCTTCGGGGACTGGCGCGCACGTGTTGATCAAAGCGAAATTGTCAGGTTCCGGCCGGAGGAAGGACAAGATCGAATTATATGATTCAGGGCGATATTTCACAATTACGGGCAAGCATCTTAGCGGTACGCCGCTTGTCATCAACGAACGCCAGTATGTTCTGGGCCAGTTAGAAGCACAGCTTTTCACTCCAGAACCATCAACACCGCTAATTAAGGTCGCTCCAGCTTCTACTGTTTCCGACGACGAACTTCTCGAGCGTGCCATGAATGCGCGCAACGCCGACCGATTTCGACGTTTGTGGAACGGGGATACGTCGGATTACGGCGGTGACCACAGCCGTGCCGACCTAGCTTTGTGCCGGATGCTTGCTTTTTGGTGTGCCGGAGATGCCACAAGAATTGACCGCCTGTTCCGCCGTTCCGGATTGATGCGCGACAAATGGGACCGGCGCACCGGCGGCAGCGCCTATGGGGTGCGCACAACGGTAGCGGCACTGCAGGGTTGTTGAACTCAGTTGCGACAGTAGGGTTTGACACTCTGCGCGCCGTGGAATTCAGCTTCGGAGTAGCTGACCATCCACACGGAACGCGTTACGTCCCCAACGAACACGTTGTGCTGGCCGCCGTTGATCCAATGTTCCGTCAGGATTGAGGACAGGGCGATCCGAAGCGAGTACGGTTGCGTTCTGCCGACGACGCAGCGATTCTGTAGAGGAAAGATTCACGCCGACGTCCAAGACGTTTTTGCGCACGCGGTACTGAATCAAAGGGCGGTATCTTCGATCAAAAAGCGGGTGGCTTTACGCTACTTCCGCAATGCCGATCCCGAATCGAATCGCCAGTGCTGACCGGCTCCCTCCAGCCGCCCGTGTTCGAGCAGTTCAGCAGACCGCACGTTTGAAGTAAACGTCAGCCACCGCGCTCGGTTGAGCGTGTCGGGATCATTGAAGCAAACGTCTTTCATAGTTCACATTCAGGCGGGCGGAAGGTCAAGACCTCACTTCGCACTTGCGGCCACACCACGCCGCAAATGTGAGATCATGCTTCGTTTGTAGGTTTTTGACACCAGAATTAGCGTGCGCTGGTTGCTCCTTCATGAAGATCGCCGAGATTCGAGATCCCGCAATATTCCAACAACTCGTACAGCGCCTCATGGTGGCGGAAAGTGGGCCAGACTTTCATCTACCCGACGACAGCGGTGGCGATCGCGGAAACGACGGCTATAACGCCGTTACAGGGACCCTTTACGCGATCTACTGTCCGGAGAAGCGCGAGACTGCCGATTACCGCCGCAAGGCGTTTAGTGATTTGACGAAGGCCGCCCAGCTAGCGACCGAACCCGGGTACTCGATCAGGCGGTGGGTCTTTGTGACTCCTACTGCCCTTCGCGAGCGACTCCAAGCCGAGCTTCGGGAGGCGGCGGCGGCCGTGGGATTGACTGCCGGTTTCCTTTCCGATGCGCATCTTGAAGACCTTCTTCGGAAACATCAGCATCTTCGTGATGAAGTCCCGGCCCTTGAATACCCTGAAGTTGCGCGTCAGCTCGATGCGATTCGGGCACCGCTCAGCCCGCTTCGCGTAATGTTCACTCTTGAGAGTGAAGTGCCGGACGAGGACTTGGCTCGCGTGTTCAAAACTGACCCGGGATACCGCCGCTATTCAGCCGACCAGCCCTTGCCGAAACCGCCGTACGGTCCTCCTCCGGGCCAAACATCGTGCCGCGTCTTTCAAGGCGACGGGTTCATTGACTTTTCGGATAACAGAATCGCCGCTGCCGGAATAATGAATTTACTCGGCCCCGCGTTCCCGGCGATCATACGGCCAGTTAGACATACGGTTTGCCGAATACCGCGCAGCTCGCTTGAGGCGATGATCTCACCGAACGAGCCGCTCTGCATGCAGCCGGAGGTCGTGGTGGAGGTGTTCAACGGCAGCCGGGCAACAGGGAAGGCAGCAGTGGGCTTCTGCAGCAAGATGGGTAACGCGAGAGAAACTCTACGGCTTTCCGCGCTCGATAACGTGGTTTTCGCCGACTGTCTTACTGCTGCAATGTCTCCAATGCATGGAGATCCGTTGAACTGGAGCCTGTACGACCTTGGGGGCACTACGCTTCGCTTTAGCTTCACATTTTTCTACGTCGAGGGCATCGCTTATCTCCCCGAAGCCAGTTGGCCGCGCTTGCACAGTTTGCATTTGGTGGCGGCTGATCGTTGCGTGATTTCTGTCCCCGACGAAAGACTCAGAGAACAACGATCAAGTCGCTCGGCACGCGTAAGAATTGCTGCAGGAGCTGTCGCACCGACTATAGAGGTAGAGTGCTCGCTGGCCGGGAATGTTGTGATGGAAGGGCTTTCACGAAGTGCTGCGCTAGGGTGACGGCACCCGCTTTCAACGAACGACGTTCGGGGGCCTCGCAGTTCCGGTTGAATCACGCGCTACACGGAAAGAAGGGGTTGCGGTTTTATCAGCGATAGCTACATCTGCGCCTCAACTCTTCAGTCTCGGGGGTCGCCCGACGGCGAACCACAATCACAAATTGGTTCCACTCGTGTTTCTCTCATTAGCGAAAACGTTGAAAGTCATCGTGTTTCGTTTTGAGCTTCTTGCCTGGGAAACGGTTTCCATTCGTTGCAGCAGCTTTGCATAGACCCCTTGAAATCGAATCAGAAAGCACTTAACTTCGAATTGCAAACAGCATTTGCTGGTTGAAATCTCGAAGGAGGATTCGCTTTTGAAGTTCGCACCCGGCTCGTTATTCTCGGCCCAATATACACGGGCCAAAACGCGAAGCGGCAAGAAGCTCATCAGAGCTGCCGCTCCGTTAACGGCGATGCTCGTTACGGCCATTTTGGCTCACGCGGCACCGACTATCGACATGAGCGGCGTCACTTCAGTCATGCAGACGATCCAGACAGCCTGTCTGCTGATTGGGGCGATCATCGTTCTTATCTCACTTGTGTTTTCCGTCTTTTCTTTTGCGGGCGGAAACATCATGCGCGGGGTCACCGGTGTTGCCGGCGTTCTGTTCGGCGCGTTAGTAATCGGCCTCGGTCCAACATGGATCGCGTCCCTTACTGGCCAGGCGGTCGGCTAGACGGAGGTATTACACCATGACAAGGCGAAGAGGAACGCTGTACGAGATCAA
>JAFAUR010000915.1 GCA_019243205.1 Acidobacteriaceae bacterium
ATGGTTTCGAATCTGCGAATCTTCAACGGAGTCGCTACCGCGCTCATTGCACTGACGGCCGGTGTGGAACTCGATCTCACCGCCATGAAGCCCTTGGTGCGAAGCATCTTATGGCTAACCGGTGTGGCTGTTTGCGGAACCGTTGTCCTGATTAGCGTCGCGGTTTTTCTGTTGCATGGGCAATTGCCTTTCCTGCACGGCTTAACAACAGTCCAAGTTGTCGTCCTATCGCTCGTACTCGGCGTCACGATGGTTGCGCAATCGCCCGCGGTAGTGGTTGCCCTGCAGTCGGAGATGTCAGCAGATGGTCCGCTTACGCGAACCGTGCTGGGCGTCGTGGTCATCTCCGATCTCGTCGTCATTGTGCTTTTCGCGATCGTTTCGTCGGTCGCCAAAACGTTTCTCGGCACAAAGCTGGACGCTCTCCATACGGCGGGCGCTCTCGCCTGGGAGGTCCTCGGCTCCATTGCCGTCGGCGCGTCCATTGGCGTCATCTTTGCCGTCTATCTGCAATTCGTCAAGGGACGTTCGGCGCTCTTCGTTTTGGCGGGCGCGTTTCTGGTGGCGGAAGTCGGGCAGAGAATCGACCTCGACCCGCTGCTCATCGCTCTCTCCGCCGGGGTTTTCATCCGCAATGTCACTCGCCATGGCAAGAGATTGCAAGACGAAATCGAGGCGTCCTCGTTGCCGATATATGTCATTTTCTTTGCCGTGACTGGTGCGACTGTGCACATCCGTGAGTTGATGGTCGTCGGTATACCAGCTCTCGCGATAGTGCTCACGCGGGCAGGCGGGTTCATCGGCTTGGGAAAGCTTGCCACCTCTCTGGCCGAAGCGCCCGCGGTGGTCCGGAAATATATCGGTCTCGGGCTGATGCCACAAGCCGGACTCGCTTTGGCCCTCGCCCTCCTCTTCGTCAAGACCTTTCCGAATATAGGCGTGCAGGCTTCAGCCCTAGTTTTTGGGGGGGTGGCGATCAATGAACTGCTCGCGCCGGTACTATACCGGTATGCTCTCGTAGCTAGTGGCGAGGCGGGAAAGTGGAAACATTTGCCTGATGCCGAACAAACTTCGCTGCTGGCCGCAGCCGAGGAACCTGCGCGCCTTCAAGACACGAACGCTTGACAAAAGAACTTCTTGACGGCTCTATGCCAACGTGCTAATTTTTTAGCAACGTGCTAAATTCCCAGCATAAGTTGAGCCGCCGCGAGCGGCAGATCATGGACGTGCTTTACCGTCATGGAAAAGCTTCTGCCGCCGAGATCCTCGCAGAAATCCCCGATCCTCCTAGTTATTCAGCGGTCCGCGCCATGCTTCGCGTGCTCGAAGACAAAGGGCACATCCGCCACGAAGAAAAGGAGCTTCGCTACATCTATCTCCCTGTTGTGAATCGTGAGAAGGCGCGCCGCTCCGCCGTCTCACACCTGCTACATACGTTCTTCGATGGCTCTGCCGAACAGGCTGTTGCCACTCTCTTGCATGTATCCGCGCGAGATCTGAAACCGGAAGATTTCGATCGCCTCGCAGCCCTTATCGAGCAAGCTCGAAAAGAAGGACGCTGATGGGTTTGCATTTCTGGTTTGAAGCGTGGCTCCGATCAGGCTTCCTGCTTCTTACTGCGGAAGCGCTCCGCCGTTTGGCTCGGTCACAGACTGCCGCCTTCCGCCACGCCTTGCTGTTCGCATCACTCGTCTTGCTCGCGTGTTTGCCGCTGTTGTGTGTCGTACTTCCCGAAGTTGCCTTCCCCATCCCGAAGGGTCACGATTCAAATGCGCCTTCCGTTGGCGTCCGGTACTGGTCGACGGCGCTTTCCTCCCAGTCGCCACAACGCTCTTTCGAATGGCCGATTCTGATATGGGTTTCGGGGATCGTCCTCACCTTGCTGCCACTCCTTGCCGGAGCATCTTCAGCGCGCAGAATCGCTTCGCAAGCCACCCCACTCAAGCCTGAACTCCTTGCTGGCGATGTCCTTTCGGCTCTAGCTCCGACGGATATTCGGTTGTCGTCCACAGTATCGGTCCCACTCACAGTCGGCGTCGTCCATCCCCGCATCGTGTTGCCGGTTGAAGCGAAAGGTTGGAGTTCGTTGCGCCTTCGTGCTGTGCTCTTGCACGAGCTTGCCCACATTCGCCGTCGCGATCTCTTTTTTCAGCTCGCCGGACACGTGATTGGGAGTCTCTGGTGGTTCCAGCCGATGACGTGGATGATTCGACGTCATCTTCGTGTCGAAAGCGAGCTCGCCTGTGATGCCGAGGTGCTTCGCTCAGGCGTTCGCGCTTCCGACTACGCCGAGCAGCTGCTCGCTATCGCCCGGACGGCCCGGTCGGCTTGGCCGTACTCCAGCTCTGCGCTCCCTATGCTTAGTCCTGTGGATTTCGAAGGCCGCGTGAAAGCAATCTTGAATACTCGGCTCGCTCGCCGTTCCACGACCGCCGGTCTCGCAATTGCTTCTACCCTCGCAGCAGGCGCGATCGCGATGGCTGCCGTCACGTTCAATTCCAGCAGATTTGGCTCTCCAGGAGGTACGTCAATGAAAACCACGCTTTCGGCCTTGCTGACTTCGGCAGGGCTCTCTGCCGCCACCGTCAGCGGTGTTCTGCACGATCCTACGGGTGCTCCCATTTCCGACGCCAAGGTGCTCATCTACAATCCCGATACCGGCGCCAAACAGGAAACCGTTACGGGTTCAGATGGGCGCTTCAGCATCAACGGCGCCGGCGCCGGCCAATACATCTTGAAAATAGAGAAGCCGGGACTTACTTCGCTGTTCCGGGAATTCGATATGAAATCCGATTCAACGCGCGAACGGGAATTCACAATGACCAATGATCTTGGTCCGCAGCCCGAGGACAAGCCTGTCAGTGGCGATGAACCGCGAGGCCCGGTGGTTCGTGTAGGAGGAATGGCAGCCCAAGCCAACCTGCAAACGAAGGTACAGCCCGTGTATCCGGCCGCCGCAAAGGCAGCAGGCACTCAGGGCACAGTTGAAATCGAGGCTACTGTTTCGAAAGACGGTATCCCCATCGAACTGCGTGTGCTCTCCTCGCCAAGTGACGACCTTTCCGAATCGGCTCTCGAGGCTGTGCGCCAGTGGCGTTACCGCCCAACTTTGTTGAATGGCGAGCCGGTCGAAATCAGAACAACCGTGATCGTGAATTACACACTCAGATCCTGAGCCAACCGCGCGCGGCCGATACCTACGATCGCGCTCTCAACCGGATACGAATGAAAACGTTTCCGCTTACCGGATGCTGGCCGTAATACGGCTTGATCGCGTTCGGCAGCGAGTACGCCGTGAAATTAGCCCCGATGCCGGTTTCCACATTTCGAAAAAGGCCGAAGTCCCGCGTGTATCCGACCGTGTACGCGCCGATTCGGAACGTGCTTCCATAGTTTGAGGCGAGATAGTCTTCGATCTCGGGCTCGCCGGCGAACAATTCGTCTTTGTCAACGAGCTCAGCCCGACCGGTCAGGAAGTTCGTTCGATGAATCGGAAGAACTGACTCGAGCGTATACCCGTTCGTATTGCTCTTCGTGTGCGTGTTGTGCTTTCCGCCCCAGATGAGACTCGTCGACCAACTTCCGCCCGGCAGCGGCTTCGTGTACTCAATCGAAGCGGTCGTCCGCGTCTGATCTCCTGCCTCCAGCATCTCGGGGTGTGTCAAATGTCCCACTGAGAACTGTGCGGCCCAATTGTTATTCGGGAAATACCAAAGCCGCGTCGACCAGGAGTTCATTGGTCCCGTATCGATGTTCCAGCGAAACTCGTCGGGTTCAGCTCCGTAAAATCCGCTTGCTTCCCACTTGATCTTTTTGTAGGCGATGCCAACGGTCGCAACCTCATCCGAAATGTGTGTCGAGTCCTGCCAATGATGGGATAGTGTTGCCTGAGGTAGTTCCATGGCCGATGCCCGGTGAGGATAAGCGACGGGCCCCAGTGCCGGATCGCCCACCGGAGCAAAGTAAAGCTCGAGCGTGGTGTTCTCGCCGAGTGCAAGCGCATATTGGAAACCGGCTGCCATGATGAAATCGTGCGGATGCTGAGCGTCGACGATCGGCTTGCCGTACGCCGTCTCGCCCGTTTGGAAAAGCAACGGATAGCGGCGGTTCGTGATCGTCGCGGGTTCGAGGCTCAGCATCAGATTCACCTTGAAAGCCCCATTTTCCCCAACTCGATGCTCGGTGTTCACCATGAACCAATTCGTGGAATAGAGCTTGTCGCCGCCTCGAGGCCCGGATTGTTGGGTGTCGACGAGAAATGCCTGTCCCATGAACATCGTGTCCCACGATCCGAAAGGCTTCATGATCATGGGCATCGGCCAGGCTGCCGGGTTGCTCGCTGTTCCTGACGACATGTTCATCAGGAACATGCTTGCCGTGTTCATATCGACCATGTTCATCATCGGCATGTCCATCGCCGGCATGTTCATCGGTTGATGATCTGCCGAACCGGATTGGTCCTGTGCCCGGAGCGCACACGCGGCGAACTGGCAGATCGCAATGGAAAAAATGACCCCGCAATGTAGCGCTCGCGGGCGGCGAACCGCTCGTTCGTTATACAAAGTGATCTCCTTAACTGCACAAATTGCTCATAACCAACGCCGCAACAACAAGGAAGCCGTTGCGAAAACGCGCAAGCTAAGGCAAGCGATCAGATACGGAGAACGGTAAGTGAGCCGGGCGAACCGCCGGGTGGCGATGAGATTTGAACGCCAGGCGTCCACCCCAGTCGGAAAGACTGGATGTGGTTGAGGGATGCGGGCAACCCGACCGTAAAGACATCGGGCTGGGCAATCTGAACAGGCGTTAGCGTTTCCCCAACGGTAAGCGGTGAAAGGTGAGTGCAGGGCTCGCTGTGGCCACCTGCCGGCAGATTCTGATGATGCCGGTGACAAGGAGGGATCGAATCCGGGCTGGCTGCAAATGAGATCTGCCCGCAGGGCAAACCGGCGCATGCCATCAGGCACGCCCCACTGCCGAAAAGCAATGCTATCGCTAATGCGACAGCAGCACATTTCGACAGAGCGCTCATATACGCTAATCCTAACAACTTGAGCGCTCTGTCGAACCGCGTCGGAGTACTATTGCTGGCTCGAACTGTTGCCTGCCGGCGGTGTCGTTCTCACAGTCGGGTATTTGATGCCGAGTTGATCCAGATAGGTGTCGTACTTCGACGAATCGTAATAGAACGCCTTCATCTGCGGCCGGTATTTCTCCATCGTCTTTTCGTTCAGCCAGATGGCTGGTTTATCTTCAGGCCGTATGAAGCTCTGGTACTTCACGTCCTTTGTCTGTACATTGCGGAAGTAGTCCCAAGCCTGCGTGACCAATTGGGGCTGCGTCATGAGATCGAGAAGCGTCATGGCTTCCACTTTCGCTCCGGCGACCACGCCTTTGTGCGCAATCGGAGTCGCCATCGACACGCCGTTCGCCCAATTGTGTCCCGGTCCGCCGGGTATGTTCGAGGGATACATCAAAACGATCGTCGGCACATTCCAGGAGATGTCTCCGATATCGTCGGATCCCCCGCCCATAGGCTGCGAGGACGCCCCCATCTCACTCTCGTCTTCGTTTTGCGTGCGCGGCTCGCGAAGCGGCATGATCTTTGAGGCCAGCCCGCGCTCCTTCTGTTTCAGCTCGTGTTGTAAACCCTTGGCTAGCGTCTGGTCCTCAGGCGACCACTGCGGCAACCCCACCTTTTTGATGTTCTCATAAGCATCCACCGCAATCGGCTTGTTGAAATAGCCAGGCCACGCCGAACCGAGCAGGCGCTCTGTGTAAGTCGTATCCGTCATCAGGGTCGCCCCCTTCGCCATGTTGTCGCCGATGTGCCACAGGTTCATGATGTGGTCGTAATCGGCTTCGCGGAAGTAGTACCAGTCCGTCGCGTTCGGTGGCACCACGTTTGGCTGATCGCCCCCATTTGTAATCACGTTATGAACGCGCGTCGCCAGTCGCAAATGTTCGCGCCGGAAGTTGTATCCCACGTCCATCAGCTCGACTGCATCCAGCGCGCTGCGGCCCCGCCACGGCGCACCGGCAGCATGTGCGCTCTCGCCTTTGAACATGTACTCCACGGACACCAGCCCGTTCTGGCTGCTCGGCCCGTAAGAAACGCCGAAATTGTTCCCGACATGGCAAAACAAAACAGCATCGACATCCTTGAAAAGCCCTGCTTTCACATACCAGGCCTTGCTGCCCAACTCCTCTTCCGCGACTCCGGGCCAAAGCTTGATCGTGCCCTTGATATGCTCTCGCTCCATCACCTTCTTTACGGCCACGGCTGCGAGGATGTTGAGGGGCATGCCCGAGTTATGGCCTTCGCCATGCCCCGGAGCACCTTCAATAATCGGGTCGTGATAACCGACCCCGGGTTTTTGAGAAGCCTGCGGGATATCGTCGATATCGGATCCCAGCGCAATCACAGGTTTGCCCTCGCCCCAGGTCGCCATGAAAGCGGTGGGGATGCCCGCCACACCGGTTTCGACCTTGAACCCTTCTTTCTCGAGCAGATCCGAAAGATACTTGGAGGTTTCGAACTCCTGGAACCCCAATTCACCAAAGCTGAACACGGTATCTACCATTACCTGTGCCTGCTTCTTCATTCCGTCGATCTGCCCACTCAGGTCGGCCTTGATTGCCGCTTCTTTCTGTGGCGACATCGCCTGCCCGGCTAGCAGTGCCGCCGCCGCGACCATCAACGTGAGAATTCTAAGCATTGCGGGTTACTCTCTCCTCATTCGGTCTTTGCATTACATCATGCCCTTCTTCTCTCAAATTAGAAGTGTAGTCGCAATCCGAATTCGATCTGCCGCGGAGTGTTTCCCTGCTGTGTCAACACCCCAAAATTCTGCGGATTATCGATGTTCAGGTATGTCGTGCTGGTTGAGGTGGTGCTGCCAGCCACGAACGATGGTTGGAAATGGTTGAACAGGTTGCTTAATTGGGCGCTGAACGTGATTCCCATTCCTTCGCGCAGTGGAATCGCGAATTCCTTCGACACTTGCATGTCCAGGTTCCAATAGGGCAGGGTCCGAAGGACGCCGGCGCCGCCTCCGTTCTCATTGACGCCCAGAACCAGGCGGCCGAATTCGGAGTAGACGGCTGCCGGGTTAGCGAAGATGTTCATCCCTGAACCGCCTTTAAAAGCATTTCCCGAAGAAGCGACGATGGTGGAAGTCGTGACATTCGTGTGCGCCGAATTGCCGCCCGTGTACGGAGCAACCAGCACTGCATTCTCGTACGTGCTGTCCGAGCTGCAGTTGGACTCGCCAAAGGACTGGCAATTGAACGTACCGCTGCCGATGTTCACTTGAAGGGGCGCGCCGCTCTGTGCTGTAAACAGCGGTGACAAGCTCCATCCGTCCAGCATTGTGTGCAGCAGCTTTCTGTCTTTGAAGAAATTCGGCGTGTAAACAACGCTCAAGTTGTACACCAGAGGAAAGTCGAACGGTTGCGGGCCATACATCGAATGCAAATCCCACGGATTCAAAACCGTCGTGGAACTTGTCGATTGCGTCAGCCCGACAGTTCCGAAGGTGCGGCTCCACGTCAGGTTCGAACGTGCTGTCAGCCCGTGCCAGTCTCGGAACGTGAACGATAGAAATGCGCCGTTGTAATTGCCCCAGCCGAGGCTGGTGGTCTCATACAAGGATGCAGTCTGCGCCGGTGCCGAATCGAGCATCGTTCGACCCAGCGTCCAACTGGTGGCCTTCGACATCGCCGTCCACATGTTGTAAACCTGCGTTTGCAAAATCTGGTTTTTCAGATTGCTCGCAACCGCGGCAGTACAAGTGTTCGCGCCGCAGTAAGCCGAACTCTTGCCGCCCAGGGCAGATTCGAAGAACGGCTGTGTTTGCACCGACTGCCCATTGCTCAGCTCTGTATATACGTTGGCAAAGGCGTTGGCAAAGCTCTGCCCGTTGAGGGTTGTCATCGTCGGAACCGCATCCAGGTTGATCAGCTGAAATTCGTTGCGGATGATTCGCCCTATATAGCCCATCTCCAGCGAGATTTTGCTAGACAACTGCCTTTGTATGGTGAAATCGAATTCGTCCGAGCGGTTCGGCTTGAAGTTCCGGTCGAGATATGTTCCGTCTCCTGCCGCCGCATTCCCGTTGACGCCTGGATAGAACGGTTGCGGCAGTGTCTGCGATACGGCGGGTAAAGGTGCCGATAAACCATCTGCTCCGATGCGGAATGCTGTGCTCTGGTTCACTCCACCCGCACCGAGACACGCGCCTGAAGTGCTCGCGCCAATGCACGAGACCGGTTGCGCGAGGCCCGCGCCGAGAATAGGATTCAACACTAGTCCGACGCCATTCAGGCGCCCGTAGACGCGGCTGTACCCCCCGCGGATCACTGTGTTGCTGCCACCAAATATCTTGCCGAGGAAGCCGTCTGAGAAATTGGGGTTCCAGGCGACTGCAACCCGCGGGCTAAGCCCTCCGTAAAAAGGATTGAAAATGTAATCCTGCCCGGGAATGTTATGGATCAGCGCCGTACCGAGATACGGGTTGTAAACCTGGCCTTGCAAGGCAGCCGTTTCGCGCGCCTTCAAATAGGACGCTGTATCGATCTCCTTGCCGGACTGATCTACCAGGATCACTTGCCGACCCGCCTCCTCGGTTGGCGGCATTTCGATCTGATACCCGAGACCGTAAGTCAAAGTAAGGTCTCTGCGCATACGCCACGTGTCGCTGAAGTACTCGTTGTAGTAGGGAATGTTTACTTTGTCAAAGAGGTTAGTTCCCAACGGCTGTAGAGTCAGGTTTGAGCCCGACCGTGTATACAAAACCTGGGGCTGAGTTACCATCCCCAGTACCTCGGTGTACAGGTTATCCCAGTTCGCAACCTGGTTCTGTGCCAGATTGGCAGGTATGTATTGGCTTAGAAAGTTGACCCCGGTGATGGCGCCGCCCACCTGGTAGACCGTATTGTTAAATACACCCGCGCCGTTATCGTCACGCAGGTGGTAATTGTAATTGTGCTGGTAAGAGGCGCCGAACTGTAGCAGGTGATTCCCTTTCACCCAGCTCAAATCGTCCCGGATCAAGTGATCTTGCCCGTCCCAGAACCGCTGGCGCACGTTCTGCGAGTTCACGTTATACGGTATCAGTGCGTTCAAACCCGCCGACTCACCCCCGATTTCGACTGCGCCGCCCAGTCCGGAAAACTGCGACGGAGCTCCGTCGGTTCCCCATTGCCAGAAGTTACGCAAGTAACTGTAATGTAGGTCATTTGTTAGTGTCGGACTAATGATCGTAGTTAAACCCGCCACCCAATACCCGGGTTTCTGATCACGCGGAGCCGTCGCCACGGCTTGGCCCAGGGTCCCACCCAGCAGCCCGCCGATATCGGTCTGGTTCGTCGTATTCTGATTGAACTTGTAATAGCGATAACTGGTCATGAAATGCCACTTATCGCCGAAGTCGTGATCAATACGTGCCGTGTAGTTGTCGGAAGTTTGGGGAATTCCGACATTCACCAGGTATCCCTGCGTGTTGTAACCATCACCCGCTTGTGGATCATTTGGAGCGGGCATAGCGCTCCACAGCCTGCTCACTACAGGATTCAAGCCTAAGCCTCGCGGATCGCATGAGCCCGCCGGGCAGACCGCCGGCTGATACGTCACTCCATTTACCGCGACCGGAGCGCTGTTCAGATTGTATGCCTGGTAAACACCCGATGAGTTCGGAAGCTGTATAATCCCGGCCCTCAGCATTGCTGTCGGCACCGTCCGTTCAATCGTAGTGGATTGCGGGAAGCGCCGCGCTTCATAGTTGAAGAAAAAGTACGTTTTTCCGCCCAGGAACTTCGGCGCGAGCGGGCCGCCTATGGATGCGCCATAACGGTTTTGGTGAGTCTTTGGAAGCGGGGTATAGGCTAGACCCTGCGAGGGTGTGTGATTGTTCTTCCAGGAGTTTGCTGAAAAGTAACTGCTGAGAAAATACTCGTAAACCGAGCCGTGGAACTCATTCGTCCCGCGCTTCGTGACCATCTGCACCTGTCCTCCTGCAGATCCATTGAAATCCGCGGTCTGGTTTACTGTTCCCACCTTGAATTCCTCAATCGTTTCGATCGGGGTCGGAACGACACCGGATGGAACGCCTCCGGTAGAACCCGTAATTGTTCCGCTAGTCAAGGTGTATACGGCCTGGTTCCCGTCCATATCGCTCGAGTTATTACCGCCATCGAGCTGAAACTGATTTTGGTCCGATACGGTCCCGGCGAC
>JAFAUR010000936.1 GCA_019243205.1 Acidobacteriaceae bacterium
TTTCACGGCTTTCGCGGCGTCGGACGAAAAAGATCTGCTCGGGGCTTCCAAAGTGCGGTGGATCTTTTATTCTGGCTTCATCCGTAAGGACGAGACAATGATCTATCAGGTCACCGGATCCGGCTTTCTGAAGCACATGGTCCGTAACATCGTAGGAGTGCTGCTCGAAGTCGGCAAACGAAACCTGCACGCGGACGATGTGCTGGCTCGGCTTCGGCCGGGTTGCAAGATCGCACCCGGGCCGGCGGCACCGGCTCGTGGCCTTTTTTTGTTGTCGGTTGACTATGAATAAGGTTCTCGTCGCCAATCGTGGCGAAATCGCATTACGCATCGTCCGCGCTCTGCGCGAGCGAAACATCCCGAGTGTCGCCGTCTACTCGGATGTCGATCGCAATGCTCTTCATGTTCAGGCGGCGAACGAAGCTGTGCGAATCGGCCCCGCGCCGTCCTCGCAAAGCTATCTCAACGCCGAAAGAATCATTGAGGCAGCGCGTGCCACCGGAGCCGATGCTATCCACCCCGGCTACGGTTTTCTCAGCGAGAATGCGGATTTTGCACGGTTGTGCCAAACTTGCGGGGTCACGTTCATCGGACCCTCCGCCGACTCCATCGAAAAAGTAGGTTCAAAAACGGCCGCTCGCACTCTCGCTCTTGAAGCCGGAGCTCCGGTCGTTCCCGGCACCGCCGCGCTTGAAAATGTCGCCGATGCTGCTCAGGCAGCGGCAAAAATCGGTTATCCCGTTCTGTTGAAAGCGGCTGCGGGCGGAGGCGGCAAGGGCATGCGCGCGGTCGAAAACGAATCGCAATTGGAATCGGCTATGCGCACGGCTGCGAGCGAAGCGGAGCGTGCTTTCGGTTCACGCGAAATCTATCTCGAGAAGCTTATCCGCCGGCCGCGCCACATCGAAGTCCAGGTGCTCGGCGATCAATACGGCCACATCATCCATCTCGGGGAACGCGAGTGCTCCATCCAACGCCGTCATCAGAAAGTCGTCGAGGAAAGCCCGTCGCCGCTCGTCCTCAAAAAACCTGAGCTGCGCCATCAGATCGGTGAAGCCGCCCTGCGCATTGCACGGGCCGCAGGTTACTACAACGCAGGCACGCTGGAATTCCTCGCTGATCAGGACGGCCGGTTCTACTTCCTCGAGATGAACACTCGCTTGCAGGTCGAACATCCCGTCACCGAATGGGTCACGGGCATCGATCTTGTTCACTGGCAAATCCGCATTGCCGCGGGCGAAAAGCTCACGATTCAGCAGGCTGACGTCCGCTGGTCCGGTTCGGCCATTGAGTGCCGCGTGTACGCCGAAGATCCCGATAATAACTATCTGCCCAGCCCGGGCCGTATCACCGCGTATGCGGAGCCTTCCGGGCCAGGCATCCGCGTCGATGGTGGAGTCTTCGCCGGCTGGACTGTTCCGATGGACTACGATCCGCTGCTCGCGAAGCTGACAGTCTGGGCTGAAAATCGTCAAGCAGCGATCGGACGCATGCTCCGCGCTCTCGCCGAATATCGGGTGCTCGGTATCACTACCAATCTTGCCTTGTTCGAAGGGCTCATGAGGGACGACCGCTTTCGCGCCGGAGACCTCGATACGGGATTTCTCGAAGGTTTCCGGGGTGCGCATTCCGATCGCTCGAGTGACGGCAGCTTTCTCGCCTCCCTCATCGCGGCCGCTTCTTTCCGATCAGGTGTTCCGGACGATAAGAACGGCAACGAAGAAGACCCGGCCGTGTGGCGAATTGAAGGAAGGCGGGCTCTGGTCCGTTGAAGCTACGCATCGAAGTCGACGGGCAACCATACCTGCTGGACCTGGTCCAAAACGAATCCGAATCCCGGTTCGTGTTGCGCGGTGCTGAGGAAATATCCGGCGTTGCTTCGGTCAGCGAAGTGATGCCGGGTGTTTTCTCGATTCTGTTGAACGGAAGGAGCCGTACCGTCACAGTCGCGCGGCGTGGAGACCAGCTTGAGGTTGTTTCCGGCGGGCTCCGCCGCTTCATTCGCGTCGCTGATGCGCGCGATCGGATCCGCGGAGAACGCGTATCGAGTCTCGCCGGACCCGCCGAAATCCGTGCTCTCATGCCCGGCAAAGTCGTCCAGGTGCTTGTTCAGCCCGGAGCGAAGGTGGAAGCCGGTCAAGGCGTCATCGTGGTCGAAGCCATGAAAATGCAAAATGAAATGAAAGCGCCAAAGGCCGGTACGGTGGCCCGAATCGAAACAGAGGAAGGGGCTACTGTCGCGGCGGGCCAGAGGCTCCTGATCATTGAATAGCAAAGAATGGCGAAACCAGATTGCAATCTTTGCGGCGGAACCGGATGGGTGGTCACCGAACAGGACGGCATCTCCTCCGCGAACCGCTGCACCTGCGTGGCGGAAGCCTATAACGCCGAACTCGAAAACCGCGCCCAGATACCCGAGAACTACCGGAAAGCATCTTTCGAGACCTTTCGCTTGCCGCAAAACAATCCGACCGCGCAACGCGGTTTAGCCGACGTGATGCTTGCGGTGTCGGCATTCACGCGTCAGTACCCGGTAAACGCGAAGCCCGGACTGCTGCTCGTCGGGCCTCCGGGTACCGGCAAGACACATCTGGCCGTTTCCGCGCTCAAACTGCTGATCGCGCGCGGGCACGAAGGCATCTTTTTCGATTATCAGAATCTGCTCGAGCGCATCCGGTCATCCTACAACGCAACTCTGGGCACCAGCGACCGCGAAGCCTATCGCAGCGCGCTCGAGTCCGAGATTCTTTTGCTTGACGATCTCGGAGCGCATCGTGTCACGGATTGGGTCGAGGATACAGTTACTGCGATCGTCAACTACCGTTACAACCATCGCAAGCCGCTCATCGCTACGACTAACCTGGTGGATCCGGACATCGGAGGCTCGCTCGTAGAAAAGTCCGCGTTGCCGGGCGGCCACAGTTTCCGCATCACGCTGGAAGAACGCATCGGCGAACGCGCCCGCTCCAGGCTATTCGAAATGTGCCGGGTTGTCCGCATGCCGAACGTCAGCGATTACCGGATCGCTAAGACCAGGGAGAGTACATTCCCCTGACACTCGTTCGACCGAAAACTCGCAAGTCTATCCACGCATCGTCGCTCTCTGGGGCGAGGCGGGTTGAGCAGCACAAGACGCAATTGTGCGGGCAGTGCGTTGTAAATACATCGTTACCTGCAGTGACGCCGGATGGCTTACCAGCCAAAACGTAATCGGTGATTCCGGCGTGATGGCGCTATCCTGCTCCGCCGAGATCCGTTTCGGGCGCCCACTCCGTGGATGGTCTCCGAAAATTCCTTTTAGGCCCTCGCTTTCATATCGTTTTCGCCACGGCAAATGGTCGGCACCGACGTGCACAGTTTCCGCGCTAGCACCCGGTTAGCCACGCCCTCAGCGGCACCCAGCACGATATTGATGCGCAACACCACATCCACGCGGCGTACTGCGATGCCGGCTAATCGCTTTTAACCTTTTCCGGTCCGCCGCCTTCACGTGACCTCGATTATGCGCCACCTCTTTGAGAATCCTATCGACGGCGCCAGCAATTGACGCCGATCAACGCGTGGCGGTCAACCTAAGCGCCACACTATGTAGTCTCGCGAGGCGGGTCGGCGGCACGCGACCAGAGTGATTGCAGTGGGATCGCTATCCATGGGAGGCGGTTAGCCCGCCGTCTCCATCGCTGTATTGCTACCCTGCGCGCTTGTTCGCACCGGAGTAGCGGCTCTCTTCGCCACACTCCAAAGCGCCTCGGGGTGGCAGAGGTACACGCCGGTCCACGCGCTTGCCAGAACAACAACGGCCGGTAGAGCTCCTATGTAGGGGTGATGAAAATTGAACACTACATCGGGGCGGTACCATTCAACGCATGCGTAGCCAGGTGCGCTGCGATCGCGCCGCCCAAATACGACGACGCCAAAAGCAGACCTACTGCCCGTGTAGCGTGGCGCAGGAAAAGAAGCGCAATCAGCATTTCCAATCCGGCAATCAGAAACATCTTTCCATGGTCGTAACCGAGAAAGCTCATATATGCGACTGGCTTGGCCGGATGTGCGAGCTTTACAAGCGAACTGGAGGCGAGCACAATGCCGCTGAAGCGAATCAAGGCACTGCCGATTCGAGTTTGCCTTTGAATCTTAAGTGAATTTGTCATTATCATGCCCCTAATAAGGGGACTGCGGCTACCTGTCGAGAAAGACCAAATGCCGGTCTGGTTTGTGACGTTGGATGATTGTCACAAAACCCACGGTGACGCGGTCTTGTATATTCGGTGCAAAAAGGGACGATGGGAGAAGAGACACCATCCGCTGCGAACGTTTTTGACGATTACCGGCGATTGTTGTTTTCGATCGTACATCGTATGCTCGGAAGCCAGGCAGACGCGGAGGACATGGTTCAGGAAACGTTTGTTAGATGGCAAGCATCCTCCGGCCCGGTTCGCGATCCCAGGTCGTTTCTGGTAACAATCGTAAGCCGGCTGTGCATCAATCATCTGCAGTCCGCACGCGCCAGACGTGAACAGTATTTCGGTGAATGGCTGCCCGAACCGCTGATTTCATGGAACGCTAATGATCACAGGTCTATGGAGGCTCGGATCGATGGCTCGCTTTCCATGGCGTTCCTCATGCTGCTCCAGCGGCTGAGCCCAACGGAACGCGCAATCTTTTTTGCTGCGCGAGGTCTTTGAATATGAATACGATGAGATCGCCGCGATTCTGAAACTGAGCCAACCAAATTGCCGGCAGATTTTGCGACGAGCGCGCCAACATGTTGCGGAGGTGCGCCCACGCTTCGATGCGCCGATTGAGAAGCGCGAAAAGCTTCTGCATGCGTTCGTAGATGCGGCTACAACCGGTGATCCTGCGCGGCTCGTCGCATTGCTCTCCGATTCCGTGGTTCTTCATTCGGATGGCGGAGGAAAAGCACCCGCGTTACCGAATGCGATTTACGGCCCGCAATTCTGGGCAGCCTCAGCCGTTTCGTGCCGGCGAACCTGTCGAGGCGCATGGCGCCTGTCAATGGACAGCCGGGAGTCGTGACTTGGCATGAAGCGCGGCCCTTCGCTGTATTCACGTTGGATGAGGAAGAGGGCCTGATCCGCAATATCTACGTGATCACCAACTCTGATAAACTCGCCCTTTTGGAACGAGGCGGACAGCCGCCCGCGTAACGTGCCGGTTTATATATTACATCGAATACCGCGAATTGATCCGTGTGCCTTTTTCACTCGTTTCGATTTG
>JAFAUR010000983.1 GCA_019243205.1 Acidobacteriaceae bacterium
GCATTGCTCGGCATACCGTCCAGTCTGCTCGCTACGGCGCCCAGCATTCAACACGCTCAGTTTGCGGATCTGCGCGCCGATTGGCAGATTACTTCGAAGCATCAGTTCTTTGTCCGGCTGAACTATTTCCGGAATAATTATCCGTTCAACACAAATGTAGGCGGATTGTTTGCCTTGGATGCCGCCGCCGACTTTCGCGACCGGGCCTATATTGGCGGCGCACAGCTTCTGTCCACGTTTTCGCCCAATATCCTCAACGAAGTTCGTTTCTCCGACCCGTACCGGAACGAACGTCACATCGCAAATCCTCTTAACAGTCCGGGCCCCGTGGTTGTCGTGAACGGCGTCGCAACATTCAACGGCTCGAACGCTGTCGGTGATGTCTTCGATGAAAAGATCCCCAGCCTCAGTGACAACCTGACGATCGTGCGCGGCGCTCACACAATCAAGGTCGGAGGTTCCTTCGAGCAGATTCTCGACGTGCAACTCGGCGACACCTACAGCCAGTACACTTTCCCGACCATCGCGAGCTATCTCCTGGCGAAGTCCGGGGCGAACCCGTATTCATACACAACTTTCACTACGAGCATCGGAACCGTGGGCGCCGGATATCATTCGCTCTTCTGGAACGTGTTCGGTCAGGACAGCTGGCAGGTACGTCCCAATCTCCTGGTCACGTACGGGTTGCGATACGACAGGTTCCAACCGCCTGACACGCCTCCGAACCAGCCATTTGTCTACTCCCAACACTTCCGGACTCCGAGCGCAAACTTCTCTCCCCGCCTCGGCATCGCCTGGAGCATCACGCCCAAGACGGTGATGCGGATAAGCTCTGGAATGTTCTACGAGGCTCCCCCGACGAATCTCTGGTACAACGCGCTCAGCAATAACGGATCAAACCAGAACTTCATCGCGCAAATCGGTCCCACTCAGCCGTTCGCACCCGCTTTTCCACAGGTCTTCACTGTTCTCCCCGGTCCCATCGCGAGAGTCCCCAGTATCACCACGGTGACCCCGAATTTCAAGAACGCCTATACCTACAATTCGAGCTTTCAGATCTCCCAGCAGTTGTGCAACAACGATGTCCTCACAGTCGGTTTCGTCACCACCGAAGCGCGAAACCAGGGCTACCTGAAAAACATGAACCTGATCAACCCGATCGGATATCTCGGCGACGGCAGACCGATCTTCTCCTCTTCGAACACCGCCGCGTTCCGCCTGTACCCGCAGTTCGGCAACATCACTCTGCAGGATATCGGCGCCATTGCGGACTACAACGCTCTTCTCGTGACGTACCAGCATCGAATTTCTGCCGGTGTACAGATCAGCGCTTCCTATACTTGGTCGCACGCCATCAGCGATGCTCCGGATGCAAACAGTTTTGAGCAGAATTTGCCGATCGAAGATCCTACCAATCGCACCCGTGATCGAGGCAACAGCACCATCAACCGCCCCCAGGCGTTCAACATGACTCTCTTCGCTGCACCGCGATTCGACATTTCGAACGCGTTCTTGCGCCGCCTGGCGAATGACAATCAACTCGCGTTGCTTGCCAATGTGTCATCTGGTGATGCGCAGAATATTGTCGCCAACCAGGTTCTGAATGGCGACACGACAACTGGAAGCGTCACGCGGCCGCTGTTTGTCGGAAGGAATACGGCGCGCACTCCCAACATCTATCAGGTTGATGCCCGCTACACCCGAACCTTGTTCACGCTTTGGGAGCGCGTAAGCCCCAAATTCATAGCCGAAGCAAACAACATTTTCAATCACCCGAATGTCACAACCATCAACGCAACGGCCCAGGTGAACGCTGCCGGCGTTATCACCTCCGCCCCAACGTTTGCTCCTGTCTCTACTGTCCTGGAGGGCCGCATCATCCAGTTGGGAGTACGGGTCGACTGGTGATCGCGTCCCCTAAATCAAGGACATTAGTTTAAAGGGAATTAACGGCGACCCAAATCCTTGGCGCGTATCTCGGATAACGGCCCTTGCGTCCTAGATAGTAGCGGCGAACGGCCGCAAAACTCAGACCAGGAGCGTTCGAAAGATGCGCCAATTAATCACTGTCACTTTTTTGGGTGTGATTTTAACTGCTTGTTTCGCAGCAACACCCGGTTCGGCTCAGCAGCCCTACCCGCAACAGTATCCGCCTGCTCAACAGCAGCCGTATCCACAGCAGTATCCGCCTGCGCAACAGCAGCAATACCCCCAGCAGTATCCGCAACAGCAGTATCCACAGGGTCAATACCCGCCGCCTCAGGGGCAATACCCGCCCCCGCAGTATCCACCTGGGCAGGGATACCCTCAGCCGCAGTACGGGCCGCCTCCAGTCATGGCGCCTCAGCAACTCGATCAATTGGTTTCCCGTATAGCCTTATATCCGGACGGTCTTCTCGCTGAGGTGCTGACCGCGTCCACGTTCTCCAACCAGATCCCGGACGCGGCAAGGTGGGCCGACGAACACGCCTATCTGCATGGTGACGAACTCGCTCGCGCCATCCAGGATGACCGCCTGCCCTTCGACCCAAGCGTCCTGGCGCTAATCCCGTTCCCCAGCGTACTAGACGAGATGGCCAGAGACATGAGCTGGACACAAGCCCTGGGCAATGCGGTTCTCGCGCAGCGGCCCGACATTATGGATGCGGTTCAGAGAATGCGCCAGGAAGCATATAACTACGGATATCTGCGCTCGAATCAATACGTTCAGGTCATAGCGTCTCCGGGCTATATCGAGATTCTTCCAGTCAATCCCGGCTATTATTACGTTCCGGCCTATGATCCCCGCGTCGTGTACGTCCGGCCCCGGCCGGGGTTCTACGTCGGGAGCGCCATTCGATTCGGTCCCGGTATCGTGATCGGCGCGGGATTTTCTCCTTTTGGCTGGGGGGGCGCCGGATTCGGCTGGCATGAGCACAACATCTTGATCGACCATCACCCGTGGGATCGTACTTGGGCGAACCGGACGGCCTATGTCCATCCCTATGCCGAGCGGCCTCACTACAACGGCCCGCAAGCGGAGCATCATGATTATCACGCTCACGAAGAGCATCGCGATGGCCATGACGAGCATCATGATCATCACTGAACCATAGGCGATCATCAAACATTCGGCGAGGACTCATAGCAGTCCTCGCTTTTTTTTTTTGCGATTCCTGGCGAGAAGGCGCCACTACGACCGTGACGACTAAGGAGTCAGATCGTGAAACGCTTCCTTGTTCTTCTTTTTGTGATGCCCTGTCTCATCGGCATCTTGGCTGGATCTGCGCAGGCGAACACTTCCGCCCGCCCTGCCGCCATTGCACGTATTAGCTCCCCGACGGACGCCCAGATCGAGGCGACTATCCGAACAAAGCTGGCGAAATCGAAGATAGGCAAAGACGGCTTCCGTTTCAAAGTGGCACATGGTGTGGTCACCTGGGAGGGCACCACGAACGTTGTTCAGCATAAGGGCTCTGCTACCCGAATGGCGAAGGCTGCCGGCGCCACCCAGGTAGTCAACAACATCCAGGTGAGTGCAACCGGCAAAGCGAAAGCAACCGCCGGGCTGAAAAAAGCGTACGTCCAGCAGTGAAACGGTAGGCGTTCCGGGGAGTGCGATTACGGGCTCCCTCGGCGTTCCCATGCTAGAGTTGGAGAGTTACCTACAGCTTTGAATGAAAAGTAGTATCCTCTTACTCTCCAGCTGTCTCTGCGCCTCGTTCGCCTTCGCCCAGAGCACCTCCTCCCAATCTCAGTCATCGCATCCGGCAACAAATCCGTCATCGGCTACTTCATCGTCCGCTTCCACCAGTCAATTGAAGCCGCGTGGTCCGGAGGCGATAGCCGAAGTCGATCCGAACCGCGTAGTAGCAACCATGGGCGGCAAACAAATCACCGCCAAACAGGCTGCGGACATGCTCAAGGCGCTCACTCCCGCTGACCGTAAGAAGTACGAGGGAAATCTCGCAGCCGTGGTCCAGCAGCTTTACATGACCGACCAGATCTCGGGCGAGGCCGCAAAGCTGGGGCTTGATCAGCAGGATCCCTGGAAAGAGCAGTTGAGGCTCGCTCGAGCAAACATCCTCACCCAGGCCTACCTGACAAAGATGGGCACCGCTTCCACGGGTCCGATGGCAGATGAGGCAAAGCGCTACTACGACGCACATCCGTCCGACTTCGACCAGGTCAAACTCGCCGCAATTGAAGTGACGTTCAGCCCTCCGGGTACGCCGGCCGCCAGCGGGGCAAACGCCCGAACTGAGGCCCAGGCGCAAGACAAGGTCAACGAAGTCGAGAAGAAGATCAAGGCAGGCGGAGAGTTCGCGACACTCGCCCGGACTGATTCTGATAATCAGCAAACCGCTACCCGCGGCGGAGACTTGGGCGCGCTTTCGGTCGAACAATTGCCTCCGGATATTAAGAACGCCGTTTCGAAATTGCAGCCGAACCAGGTTTCCGAACCGGTACGAACAAACGGCGGCTTCTGGATCTTCAAGTTGGAGAGCCGAACCAAAGTTCCGCTGGACCAGGTGCGGCCGAACATCGTCCAGAAGCTGCAACTGGATAAATACAAGATCCAGGTGCAAGACCCGGATTTCTTCAATGCCTCAGCGGCGCAGCACATACCCTCGTTGCAGCGGCCAACTTCTGGAGCTGCGCCTCAGCCTGGACATTGATCTCCCGGCGAGCGCCGGTCGACGGATCCGCGCGATATTCAAGCGGATACCAGTGTTGGTCGGCCGTTCAATCGCAATCTCGGGTAAACCGGATCTCACCGTGCTCCGGGGGAAATTGCTGAGTGGTCATGCGGGCAGAGGTACGCCCGTTCACGCCGCTACTTTCATCCGGGAGCGCCGCATTGTTCTTGAAACCTGTTTACTTCGCTCGCCGAAGCAATTGCGCCTGATCCTGATCCATGAACTGTTTCATTTTGTCTGGGCCCGGCTGAACAATCGGACTAGAAACGAATACGCGGCGCTACTCC
>JAFAUR010000049.1 GCA_019243205.1 Acidobacteriaceae bacterium
ATCATCACCTGTAGGGCCGATCCTGTTTCGCCCTGCACCTAAGGGCTTTTGAGTTTTGTAGTTGGTCCAGCCGACGTACCGTAACAATCATAAAGGCCGCTTTTTGGTCATTGCGTCTTAAGAATGGTCCTTTGCGGGACGGCGTGATCAGCACAATGTTGTTCGTCGCATTGGTGCGGTTACCCTATGCTGCTTCCCGAAATTTCGGTTCCGAAATCACGCAAATTGTTTCGTGTGCGTTCGCGGGCTATTCGCGACTGATAGAACGCGCCCAGCTTAGAGGAATCTCAATGTCGACGTGGATTAGCAAATAGTAGGCCGTATCTCGCGATCTATGCGCACCGAGAGGTCACTTGCACGAAAAGCGCGTCTGCGTCAGAGTGAACTTCGCCTGCCTCAATCTTTGCGCGAGAACCTGGACTGATTACCCATCGTCCACTCCTTCGGGCTAGGAAGCAACGACGCTGCATAGAGCGCAACACCGATCAGCACGGGCATCAAACCACATAGATATATGGGCGTACCAGGCAGCAACGCGCGGAGGAAAATCATCAGCCCTGCTCCGACCGCGAAGGTCACCAAACCGCCGATTCGAAGGCCATGACGCCTATTCAAGTCAGCGTTCCGCTGTTGCTCACGAAGCACTTCGAGCACAGAAGCTGTACCCGGACCTTCTGACTCCGTGAGCTTCTTGAGCATTTCCGTTTTGTAAAACGCTTCTCTTTCACGGCGGCGGGCGTTCGACCAAGACGCAATTGAAATGAACGTGAACAAAGCGACCGTTCCAATGCTAACGAACAACATGACCGGCAGCAATACTGCTGATCCCATGGTTTCCTCCTTTTCTACTTCTGCTGCTAACGGCGGGTATGACAGGGAGAGCCGGATTGCGGTTGCAGTTTCTTGGGCTCGCGCTACTGGCTCGCCGCAAAATAAATGGAGAAAACGCAACCGGGGCAAGCGGAAGCCTTGTCGTAATCAAAAGGAAAGCGTGAGTCTCCAGGAAGACCAAGCGGACGTGGACCGAGTCCTTGGCGGTGAACTGTCTGCCTTCGAAGGAATCGTTCGGAGATGGCGGAAACCGCTTGTCAACCTGGCATACCGGTTTTGCCGCGACCGAGGACGCGCTGAGGAGATGGCCCAAGAGGCTTTTCTGCGCGCGTACAGGTCATTGTCGCAGTGGAGACGCGAGGGAGCGTTCTCGACATGGCTATTCGCCTTGGCAACGAACCTTTACAGAAACGAATTGCGACGGAATCCCGTGCATGCTTGGCCGCCAGAGAGCCTCACCGAACTGCGTGATCCCGGCGATTCCGAAGACCAATATGGAACACTGCTGCGTGACCGTTCAGTGCACACGGCCCTAAATAGTCTGCCGGAAAAGTACCGCACGTGCTTAGTGTTGTTTTATTTTCACGATATGGATGTGAGTTGTGCGGCGAGGAGTTTGGGACTTCCCGAAGGCACCATCAAGCCAGATTGGCGCGAGGCCGAAAGATGCTCAGATCGAAGCTGTCTAGATTCTTCGAGAAGCCTGCATTCCAAGTAAGTCGTAAGGAGACATCATGATACCCGACGATATCGATCGCATTCTTTTAAATGAGGACGACATCGTCCCCTCTTCAGGCTTCGTCGAATCCGTCATGGACGCGATTCGGGAGGAGGCAAAAATACCGCAACCAATTCCGTTCCCGTGGAAGCGCGCCATGATTGGCATTGCGCTCATGGCCGCTCTTTTGATACCGGCCATGCAGTTTGCGATTCGGCTGTCAGTGGACGCAGAGAGCACGCGGTCTCTTTCTACTTTGTCTCAGCATTTATTCGCTGCGGTAACGAACGCCTGGCGCGCGGGGGCGGGCTGGGTAACGTTGGCGTTGTTCATTTCGCTAGGCTCGCTGGCTGTAACGAAACGGTTGATCTCTCGCTGATCAGAGCAGCCGGCGCACTGGCGTCTTCCGGTGCGACGAGTAAACGTTTTGTCGGAAATCAAAAGTCGAGATCACCGGCGGCTTGATAGGCAAAACCAATAACTCAAGTCGCCGCCCACATGGAATATGAGTGACAGCAAACGATTCTGAATCCAGATTGACGTGAATCGCCATCTTGAGAAGTGACCGTGCCGATTACTCATACCTGGTTGGCATCGCGGCGAGTGAATCCCTTCGATTATCCGCGTGTACTCGCGAAGTGTTGGGGAATGACTTCGTGTCCCGCATCGAGACGGATTAGCAAATACTTGGCCGTTTTACGCGGGTAATTAACATCCGACTTTTGTTATGGTATTCAAGCCCCAAAGCTTAGAGCGATTTCCGATAGTGAACGCATCGGTCGACGATCTCGAATCCAAGCGCTTCGTGCGCGCGTTGGGATTCCACATTGTCCAGCCAAGTATCTGAAGCCATCTCGATGCAGTTTTGTGATCGAGCCCAGTCTTCTGCGGCAG
>JAFAUR010000051.1 GCA_019243205.1 Acidobacteriaceae bacterium
AGAAGCGGTCGGTAAACTCGACAGCGCACAATACGAGCTGGTCCTGAGCGACCTGCATATGGAATCGCCCGAGGCAGGGCTGAAAGTCCTGGCCCACGCTCGTATGATGGATTACAAACCCGCTACTGCCATCCTTACCACCTATCAAAACGGCCGCGCCGGCAGCCGTGGGGCGGTACTGATTCGCCCGCAGGAACTTCCTGAACTGCTGAGTAAAGTAGCGGATTTTATCAGCAAGCGCGCCGCTCGGCTGGTGGCGCGCCAGTTGCGCGGCGCCTGACGCTCTTTCCAGCCACTCGATTGTCAAACGTTCAGAGTGGTTTTGCTTTTGTTCGCAACCACCTTCGTGTGGTCAGGGGGCGAGTACCTCGATTCCGCTCAGATTTTTCGATTGACCGTGGCGCCCGGATACCGAGTGAGAACCGGAACAGAAAAACGCTCCGACTCAATGATTCCTGTTTGTCATTCCGATTCTGTGGTGTGCTTTGAGTATCCTCCACACCGCTTTGCCGGTACGACTTTTGTTTCCGCCTCTGCAGAGATCACGCTCTTAGGCGCGAGAACGGAAAAGGCGTGCATCGATCCCGGTCAAGATGTGATTTCCGAAGACGAGCATGCTTTGTATCACCTGGACAGTTCTCAGCCCACACGAGTGATTGATGGCGTGAAGTTTCGGCATACTCTGGACGGGGCTGCCGCTATGAGTTCTGATGTCGAGTTCAACAGATACCGGGGCTTCGATAAGGGGAAATGTTTTGAACTCGCGACCGTGGTCACTTACGCGAACATCGCCGCTTACGACCCCGGGCAAATCAAGGAGTTCACCAGCAAGGACAAAGCTACAGTGACACGTGAGCTGATCAGGATAATCGACTCATTCCAAGTCCCCAATACCCGGCAATGACTGCTGGAACGAGGGTTCCATGAGGCGCTCCCGCCCCACCCGCTCGACAGCCGCCTCAAATGTGTCGAGCGCATCTTTGAAGAAGTGATCCGACGCCGGTACCCATTCGAGCTGTTTCGGTTCGGCAACGGTCGCATAGAACCGTTCGAACTCTGGTCTCGGCCCGAATTCGTCGTTGGTGCTCTGAATGAAGTACTTCGGGATCGCCACATTGTAGACGTATTCCCGCTCAGCTATAGTCGTGGGGAAGCCGACTGCCAACACCCGGCCGATCCCCGCCTCTTGTCCCGCGAGCCGCAAAACAATGCGGGAACCGAACGAGAACCCGGCCAGCATCACTGGTAAATCGGGATACCGCTCTCGTAAGCTGTTTAGGGCCACTCGACCGTCTTCCAGTTCGCCTCGCCCCGCGTCATACTCGCCTTCACTCAGATTCACTCCACGGTAATTGAATCGAAGCACGACACAACCGGTCTTCCGTAATCCACGCGCGATACGGTAAACCACCTTGTTGTGCATCGTCCCGCCCCCTTGCGGATGCGGATGGCACACGATCGCCGCTTCCGCCGGCGCGCCGTGTTCCGGTTCTTCGAGCAGCGCTTCGATTCGCCCTGCCTTACCCTCGAGAAACAGGCTTTCAATGCGACGCGCCATCAGACCGTCCGGTAATTCGTAAATTGCATGTCGATGCCGAAGTCCTTGCCCTTGAGGAGCGCGATCACCTGCTGGAGTGTGTCTCTATCTTTGCCACTCACGCGCACCACGTCGCCCTGAATCGATGCCTGGACCTTCAGCTTGCTGTCCTTGATCACCCTGACGATGTCTTTCGCCTTCTCTGTAGGAATCCCGTTCTGGAGTGTGATCTCCTGACGCACGCTGCCCCCAGAGGCCGTATGCATCGGTCCGTACTCCAGCCCCTTCAAGGGAACGTTGCGCTTCACTAGCTTTTGCCCGAGAATCTCGGTCACGGCTTTGAGTTTGTACTCATCCGAACTCGCCAGTAGAACTTTGCGGTCTTTCTCGTTGAGCTCGACAGTTGACTTGCTGTCCTTCAGGTCATATCGCGTGCCGACTTCCTTCACAGTCTGTTGCACTGCGTTCGATACTTCGTTGAGATCAATCTTCGAGGCAATATCAAATGTATTTTCCGGCATTGCAAGTTCCAGTTCTCATGGTAGCGATGGTCCAGTCCCAACATTGCAATCCTGCGCGTCTGCAAGAGTCTGCTTGCATGTGGTTATGAGTCGGCCCGGTGCGGCGCTCGTGAGAGATAGGGATGGTGAAGACCGCGAGGTCGAGCCGATCCTCACCGCAAGCAGTGTGTTAACGCCGCGTCGCTAAAGCCAGCAGCACCCGCTCGGTAAGCTCCTCGATGAGCGCCGGCATAGCACTGTCAAGAGCCAGCGTGACGGCCGCCCTGATGGAGTTCCTGTCCAGAGCCGGTCCGCTCGGCGCAGCCTTTCCGTTTCCGGCGGCCGCTGCCGCCTGCCTCAGTTTTTCGACGCCTCCCAGCAGGGCTGACGCTTCGAACGGCTTCCGGAGAATGAGATCTGCGCCGGCATTGTGTGCGTCCTGCTCGTTGAACTCGTCGGCCGGCGCAGCCGCGAAGATGATTCCGATGTGGCGGTGCTCCGGCTGTGATTTCATAAACCGCGCCAGGTCGAAACCGTTTTTGGTCGGAAGGTAAAGATCGGTTATCAGGATGTCCGGCCGGACATCCTGCAGACGGCGCAACGCCACAGCCCCGTCTGTCACACTAACCACTTCCAGCCCCTGCGTGGTGAGGATCTGCTCGGCTAGACGCAATGCCTGCGGACTATCGTCCGCGAGCAGAATCCGGCTCATTGCTGGGGCGGTTGCTGTGGCTGCGTCGAAGCTGGCTGCTGAGAGGTGGGCTGCTTCGATGTTGTAGTCGGCGGCACGGTCACGTTCGGAGCCGTCCCTGAGGTCGTGCTTGCGTCCGGATTATCCGCCACCTGACCCTCCGCTTTCTTCTTCTTCTTTGCCAGCTTCTCCTGCTTCTTCTGCTGTTTTGCCTTTAACTGCTGCAGCTCTTTATCACGGTTCGTCGGGAGCGGCTGATTCTGCGCCGTGGCGTCCGTCTTCTGGCCAGCAGACATGCTGGAACGCGCATCGGGCTTCGTGTCGAGAGCGCTATTGGGCCCAACGTTCGTGCTCGCCGTCACATCTGTTGTGCCCCCGCCTGAGGTGCCCGTCCCCAATGCTGCGTCGTTGTTTGCCACCGGCACGCTTGCGGGAATGGTGGCCTTCGGATCTGTCATGGTCGGCGCGCCCTTTGTCGCCGCGTGCGTTACGTCCGGTCCGCCATGCAACCACGCAGTTGACCGGCCAACCATGCTCGGATGGTGATAGTTTTCGAGATTATATTTTTCGAGGGCCACTGCACTGGGATCCGGCCGGGGTACAGGCATTTCGAGGTCCTGCAGTCGCTTTTTGGCGTCGTCACCGCGATTGCTCAGGGGGTAGTCACGCACGATCCTGGCGAACATCTCGCCCGACTGCTTGCGGAATCGAGGGCCCATTTTGGAATAGGCATCACCGGCTTCATACAGCGCCTCACCTGCATTGCTGTATAGCGGATACTGGTCTACCAACGCCAGTAGTCGATTTGCGGCTGCCGGGTTCATGTCCCGCTTCCAATAGAAGTTCCCGACCACGAACTCGTGTTCCGCCAAACTTTCCTGAATATTTCGCAGACGCTGACTCGCCTCCGGTGCGAACTTGCTGTTCGGGAACTGCACGAGCAACTGACGACACTCCGTTTCCGCGCGGAGCGTCTGGGTCCAGTCACGGTCGCTCTTCTCCATCTGCTTGTAGTGGATTTCACAAACGCGATTCTGCGCCTCAGCCGACTCCTCCATGTTCGGATAGAACAGGATGAAATCTTTGTACTCCGCTTCTGCCTGCGCGAATCCGCTCGCGCCTCCCTCGCGGTACCAGCTGTCGGCAATGGCCAGCTTCGCTTTTGCCATGTACTCGCTCGACTCGTAGGTGTTCATCAGAGTCTGCAATGAGATACGCGCGACTTCGTATCGCCCGTGCTCGATGTCTTTGATTGCCTGATCAAACAGCACCTTATCGGGCTGCTGCGTGTTCTTGGTAATTGGCGTATCGTACTTCTTGTGAATACAGGACGCAAGAAGCCCGAGCGATAACACG
>JAFAUR010000057.1 GCA_019243205.1 Acidobacteriaceae bacterium
GATCCGAAGATCGAGACGGAAGATCCCTTACAAGCTCACATCGATAGGCAGTTCACTCTGACCGATAAACAAATGCACGACTTGACTGCTTACCTGGCCACCCTCAAATGATGTGGCCGAGCCGAGTAACCGGGGCAATCGGGTTTGGCTTCTTAGCATGCGCAGTTCTGGCGCAAGAACTATTGGATCCGGCATTGCTTTCAAAACCGCCTACCGACGCGTGGCCCACCTATCACGGGGATTACTCGGGGCGGCACTTCAGCCCGCTTTCACAGATCAACCAATCGAACATAAAGAGTCTGTCCTTAGCTTGGGTGTACCGTACGACACCGTCGAGTGAAGGTGCAATCGTCGGGAGCGAGGAACAGGAATCTTCGCCCGAAAGAGTGAACCGGGACGCAAAAGGACCGGTGATCAAGGCCATTCCCCTGATGGTGAATGGCGTACTTTATCTTTCTGTTCCCAATCATGCGTACGCTGTAGAGGCGTACACGGGACGGCAGATCTGGCACTACTATTGGCGAGGTCGCGGCGCGATCGGGAATCGCGGAATGGCGATGTGGGGTGCTTGGCTGTATTTCGAAACGCCAGACAACAATATTGTTTCGCTTGATGCGGCGACCGGCAAAGAGCGCTGGCATAAAGCAGTGGTGCCGCCAGTTTCTCCACACTTTTCCACCGTTGCGCCGGTAGTTGTCGGGAAGCATATCTTGACCGGGATAGCTGGTGATTCGGGCGGAAGCTCCGGCTGGTTGGAGGCGCGCAATCCGGAGACAGGGGAAGTCGAGTGGCGCTGGTACGCGACGCCGCGCGCCGGTCAGCCTGGAATCGAGACCTGGCCGAGCGAGCAGGCGGCGGACCACGGTGCCGGTGGACCGTGGCAGCCGCCAACCTACGATCCTGAATTGAACTTGATCTACGTCACAACCGGAAATCCCGCTCCCGTGTACCTGGGTTCAGCGCGGCCGGGAAAAAATCTGTGGACTTCCTCTATCGTGGCGCTGAATGCGGATACGGGCAAGCTGGTCTGGTATTTCCAGACGTCCCCCCACGACACCCACGATTGGGATGCGACCGAAGTCGCGGTTCTGCTGGACGCAGATATCGACGGAAAACCGCGCAGGCTACTGGCACAGGCAAACCGCAACGGGTATTACTTTCTGATCGACAGGACCACCGGCAAGAATCTCCTGACAAAACCGTTCATCTCTTCGGTTAACGCCTACAAAGGGACGGATCCTCACGGTGTGCTGATTCCGAATCCCGCGAAGGAGCCGCAGGTTGGTGGAACGCTGGTGTCTCCGAGCTCGGATGGCGCAGCAAACTATCCGGCACCATCATTCGATCCAGAGACAAAGCTCTTTTATGTCAACGCCACGCAATCCTTCAGTATTTACTACGCGGAGGCGCCGAAGAGCAGTGCCGGCGAGGGCGCTTCGATGGAGTACCACACCGGCTTTTTTCATTCGGCGCTACTGGCGCTCAACTACAAAACCGGCGAAGTGAAATGGAGGCACGATTATCCGGGAACCGGCTTCTGGTCGAGCACCTACCCGGGTATCCTGACAACCGCGGGGAAACTGCTGTTTACGGGTGATCCGTCCGGCCACTTCGTCGCCCGTGATCCTGCAACGGGCGCCGATCTGTGGCACTCAGGTGTCGGTGCACAGATTACGAATTCTCCAGAGACCTACTTGTTGGACGGCACGCAATACGTAGTGGTGGCGGCAGCCGATTCGCTGTATGCGTTTTCGCTGCAGCGTTAGACGGAACAGATCTGAAAAGCCTGCTCGAGGCTTCGAATCGGAGGCGTTTCCACGGGAACGAATTCGTGCGACAGAAATCCTGTGTAGCCCGTATCCGCAATCGCTTTCGCGACCGCATGCCAATTGACTTCCTGCGTGTCGTCCAGCTCGTGCCGGCCAGGATTGCCGCCGGTATGGAAGTGTCCGATGAAGGCAATGTTGTCGCGAATCGTCCGGATCAGGTCGCCTTCCATAATCTGCATGTGATACGCGTCATACAGGAGCTTCATCCTCGGCGAGTTGACGCGTTTCATGAGCTCGACACCCCAGGCCGAGTGATCGGCCATGTAGTCTTTGTGGTTCACCTTGCTGTTCAGGAGCTCAAGCGTCACCGTTACGTTCTTCTCTTCGGCGAACGATTTGATCTTGTTCAGCGCCAGGGCACAATTCGCGAGACCTTCCGCATCGGGCATCCCGTTCCGATTCCCGGAGAATGTGATGACATTTGGAACTCGCGCGGCAGAAGCAAGCGTAATGTCATTCTTGAGGCTGGCAAGCACGCGTTCATGATTTTCAAGACGATTGAGGCCGATCGGAATCGTATTCGGCGCGGTGCTCGAGGTCATGGAGGGCACCAGCCCGTGTCTCTGAACGGTGCTGTATTGATCGGGAGTAACGAGATCGATCCCTTTCAGCCCGATCCGTACGGCCTCTTGACACAGTTCTTCGAGGGTGAACCACTTCCGGTAGGTGCCATAACAAACGCCTTGTTTGAGGCGGCCCTCGCTCGGCTGCGAGGTATCCGCGGAGCCGAAAGACGGAGTGAGAGCGGCACTCGCGGCGATGGATTTCATTGCTCGCCGTCGATTCATGGCTGCGAAGAGAATCGTACCAAAAGCCCTGACGGGTAAAATTAGGGGTTTACTTCAGATGAAATGTTCCACGATGAGCAGAGCGCATTGGAAGCATGCGTGCGCAGCAGCAATATGGGCGTTCTGTGCAAGCGCTGCTTCCGGGCAATCGGCCTCCCTGCCTGACGCGCCCGGGAAGGACACGGTGCAGCGAGTTTGCGGCGCGTGTCACCCCGCGACAATCGTGCTGGGCCGCGGGATGACGAGAGAGGGTTGGGGCCAGGTGGTGGCGAGCATGATCAGCCGCGGCGCAAAGGGTAGTGCGACGGATTTCGCAACTGTGACAGATTACCTGGAAAAGAACTTTCCCCCGAAGCAAGCGCCCGGTCGCGCTGGAACGGCAAGAAAGGGTGGCGGCGGACTGGCCGCTGGGCCGACCGACAAACAGGTGGTGGATCCAGAAGCCGCGGATCGTGGCGAGGCGATATATCGAGCGCGTTGCGCCAGTTGCCATGGTCCGCTGGCGAGGGGAACGAGTACCGGACCTGACCTGGTGCGTTCGGAGACCGTTCTGCACGACCGCTACGGCAATAAGCTGATGCCGTATCTTCGGGAAAATCACCCCAAAGTCCAAGGCACCGACATGGCGTCTCTGAAAGACAATCAGATCAAAGACATTTCGCATTTCCTGCATGAGCAGGTAGGTGACACCCTGCGTAGCGGGCCGTATACGAAGGTGCTGAACGTTATGACCGGTAATGCGCAAGCGGGTGCCGCTTATTTCAATGGCGCGGGAGGATGTGCCAAGTGTCATTCGATAACAGGCGATCTGGCTGGCATTGGCTCGAAATACGATCCGCCGACACTGCAGCAGCGCCTTCTGTTTCCACGAACTGTAGCTGTTGGCCGTAGAGTGGTCAGTTCCGTAAAGCCGGTTACCGTGACAGTTACTCCGGAAAATGGTGATGCTGTATCGGGCACGCTGGTGCGAATGGACGATTTCGAGGTAGCTTTGCGCGACGGAACAGGAACGTACCGGTCCTGGAAGCGGACGCCTGAGTTGAAGATTCAGCTCAACGATCCATACGTCGGGCACGACGAATTGCTCGACCGAATCACCGATACTGATATTCACAATCTGGTTGCCTACCTGGAGACGTTGAAATGAATCCGCGCTCGCTTCTCTGTGTGTTCATTGCGGGATCCATATTGCAGGCGCAGGCTCTGGATCCAAAGAAGTTGGCGCAGCCGCCGACTGACACGTGGCCCACCTATAACGGCGACTATTCCGGCCAGCGATTCAGCACGTTATCGAAGATCAACACCGAAAATGTGAAAGGTCTCGCGTTCGGATGGGTTTACCGGACGAGCACTGCGACCGGAGCATTGGGTGGCGTAGTAAAGTCCACACCGCTCATGGTGCAGGGAGTTTTGTACTTTACGATTCCCGATCATGTCTTTGCCATTGACGCGCGCAGCGGCCAAGAGATCTGGCATTACGCCTGGAGTTCGAAAGGCGGCTGGCACTTGGGCAACCGCGGCGTCGGCATGTACGGGAACTGGATCTACGTGGAGACCCCGGACTGCAATCTGGTTGCGCTGAATAGTAAGGACGGGACCGAGCGCTGGCACAAGCAGATTTGTGACCTCGATCAGTACTACACGGCGACCGTTGCTCCAGTCGTGATTGGCAACCACATCATCGTCGGCGTGAGCGGTGACGACTTGGACATTCCGGGATACCTGGAAGCGCGTGATCCGGAAACGGGTGATGTTCAATGGCGCTGGTCTTCCGTGCCCAAGCCCGGCGAACCCGGTTCGGAAACCTGGCCCAGCGCCGAGGCGATGGAGCATGGTGGCGGCATGACTTGGGTGCCCAGCACTTACGATCCGAATTTGAAGCTGCTGTATCTGGGAACCGGAAATCCGCAACCAGTGATCGCGGGTAAGGGACGGAAGGGCGACAACCTATATACAGAGTCCATTGTTGCCCTGCATATCGACACCGGAAAACTCGCCTGGTATTTTCAGCCCTCGCCCCACGATACTCATGATTGGGATGCAGTGGAAACGCCGGTCCTGTTCGATGGCGAAATCGACGGGCGTCCACGTAAGCTGTTGGCCCAAGCGAGCCGGAACGGATTCTTCTTCGTCTTGGATCGGACGACCGGCAAAAACGTGGTCACCTCCGAGTTTGTGAAAACGAACTGGGCAAAAGGCGTGAACTCCAAGGGGCAGCCGATTCCAAATCCGGCGAAAGAACCGCAGGTGGATGGAGCGTTGGTAACTCCCAACCAGGGCGGTGCCGCGAACTGGCCGCCTCCCAGTTTCAGCCCGCAGACCGGATTGTTCTACGTGAACGCATCAAGGTCTTTCAGCGAATACTACATCTTCGATGACACCGAGAAGCCGGAAGGTTGGGGCGGAAACGACAGGGGCGGCGGGGGCCAGTCCATGCTCCAGGCAATTGACTATAAGACGGGAAAAATCCGTTGGAGTCATAAGTGGGAAGGTCCGGGAGCGCGGGCAGGCGTATTGAGCACTGCCGGCGACCTGGTTTTTACGGGAGATCCGTTGAATAACTTTGTCGCGCTGGATGCTCGAACCGGTGATGCCCTCTGGCACGCAAATGTGGGAGCACCGGTGAGTAACGGACCAATCACCTACGAACTCGACGGTGCGCAGTACGTGGTGGTTGGAGCAGGCGACGAGATTTTCGGATTTCTAATGCCCCAGTCGAAGTAGATGCTTCGTACCACGTTCATGCCTATCCGGCGATTTCGTCTGCAGCTTGCACTCCGGATCGCAGAGCGCCCTCAATCGAGGCGATCCATTGCGCATCGCTGCATTGGTAGATTCCCTCCGCCAACTTAGCTGGCTTCCCGACTGGCTGCAGAGCGGGAGGAATTTGCAATGGTATGGGCCTGGGGATTCGATATGTTCGCAAATGCCTCCAGTCCTTGGCTTGGGGGCCGAACCATTGCGTGAGTTGCAGACGGACAGCGGATTCGAGGTGTTCATCTTCCGCGGCATCAGGATCGATAACTGTAATTGAGATCAGGCTTTTTCCGGCGGGCGCATAACTGAGCTGAACTTCGCTGGGAACAGTGACATTGTTTATCGGTCCCCTGCTTTCGCCATTAAGTACCAGCCATGGACCTCTCACCGGTGTTGTGTCTGCGGCAAAGTACAAGCAGGCGACAGGACTTGCCGCGGGTCGTGCGGACCCCAGGAGTCGACCCGTCGTCCAAGGATCGGTAGCGAGGACGATCGTCGGCGCCTCCATACAAGTGCCGTCCGTAAACCGGATGGCTCCAGCCTCCAAGGCGACCACTTCTCGCCTGAACTCGATTCGTTCTCCTCCCAAGCGGACGGCCAGTTGTTTGGGGATGGCTCCCATCCCGTGGTTCGGCAGTGCGGCACTTCCCTGCGCAAACATGCGAAACACAAATTCGAATTTGCGGCTGGAGGTTGCAAGCTCATTTTCCAGAAAGATTCCGCCGAGAAATGGCCGGAAGAACTGAGCTGTGATTTCATCGGAGAAACAGTCTTCCTGCAAACGCGCTCGCGTGGTCGTTTCTGGCTTTTGCAGAAGTTCCTGTAAGCTCGGGCCGGTTACTCGCGCCCGCAATCGTAGAATGCGTGGTTTATCAGCTAAAGTCCCAACCGGGCAGAAGAGTGTCGGGAGCGCATTCGCCGGATTCCGCAGCGGGTCGCTCAGAGTCCACAGTTTGCGCGCCTTAAATATCTTTGCGCCGGGCCGGAAGCTTCGCAGGTCCAGCGCCTGATAATCCAGTAAGCGCCGCGCTTCCGGATATGCGGTAAGCAGAACCTGGAATCCGCGATCGAGAAGAAAGCCCTCGTGTTCGTCCGTTGTAACACGCCCACCGACACGGTCCGTTGCCTCAAAAATCCGCGCCTGAACGCCGCGCTGCTTTAGACGGAGTGCGCATGCGAGCCCTGCCAGACCCGCGCCGACGATCGCAACCTGTTTAGACATGCTGCGGGAAGCGAACTGTTTGCACAGTCTCCAGCATAAAAGGCCATCTTCGAGCAACGGACCAACTGGGCCGACCTGGATTTCGCGAAATGACGCAAGCGGTGAGCAAAAAGCAACTGCGACCCATCACATTTTCCTGCACCCGTTTGCAGTTCAACAACAGCCAACCTCTTTGCTTCCAAGAACATCTGTACGAGTCAGAATGCCGCGAGCGCGAGCCGGGTTACGAAAACATTGGGAACCTAGCGTGCGTGTACCTAGGTGAGGCATTCCAAAATGATCACAACGCTTAGTACATATGTGGGTTTATGGATGCTCTTGGCCGTCGTCGTTCTGGCGCTGGCACTTTACCGGAAGTTTGTGTCAGCACATGACGAGGACCGCTACGTTCATATATCCGAAGGCGAAGCGCGATTCATTCCACATCAAGTCGCGGTCAACAGTAAGATCGACAGAATAGATCGCTGGGGAGAGTCGCTGACCATCATCGCGCTGGTTACCGGAATTGCGCTCGGCTGCGTATACTTCTACTTCTCCCTTTGAGCGTTGTCACCCAGTAGTTAACCGCCGT
>JAFAUR010000420.1 GCA_019243205.1 Acidobacteriaceae bacterium
AGACGTTCGGCGGTCCTTCCGATCCTCGATGTCGGTTGTGGTATCAACAAATACCCGGGATCGATCGGCTTAGACCGCAATCCGAACACCCGTGCGGACGTGATTGCGGATCTCGATCACCATCCGTTTCCATTCCGTGACTGTTCATTCCGCCAGATCCGAGCCACTCATGTGATTGAGCATGTTGGTGACGTCATTAAGACGACCGAAGAGTTCTATCGCCTGCTTGCCCCTGGTGGCGAAGTTGTGATCGTCACGCCGCATTACACCGACTTCAGCTCATTCTGCGATCCAACTCATCGATGGCACCTGAACAGCTTCTCTTTTCGCTACTTTGGCGAAGATCACGGAGGCTACGCGTACTATTCAGGCGCGCGATTCCGTGAGATTTCTACGCGTGTCCGCTTACTTGCCTTCTGGAGATATCTCGGATTCGAAGTACTCGTGAACGCCTCACGACGATTCCGGCGTTTCTGGGAATACTATCTCTGCTATCTCGTCCGAGGCAAGGTGATCGAATGGCGGTTGGAAGCGGTGAAGGATCACGGTGGGGATTTTCGCCTAGACAATTACTCTGGAAACTGAGCGATTCTGCTCGGCAGTTCCGCGAACGCAAGCTGCTGACGCCGGAGGCCGCACTCGGGAAGCGAGGTGAAGATCTAGCTCACCGCTATCTGAAAAGCAGCGGCCTTCTGGTCCTGGCACGAAACTACCGTCCGGGTGGCGGTGAAGCCGAAGTGGACATCGTGGCCCGGGATGGCGAGGTGGTCGTGTTTGTCGAAGTGAAATCGCGCCGCACAGCCGAATTTGGGAGTCCGGATCGGGCGATCGACGAAGAGAAACGGAAGCACGTCCTACGAGCCGCCCGAGCGTTCGCCACCCGAGCCGGTCTGGGCTGGGACAAAGTGCGTTTCGACATTGTCTCCGTCGTGTTTACGAATCCGCCGTCGATTGTGCATCACCAGGACGTCTTTTTTGACGGCCGAGCGTTTCCTCAGTCTCTCAGCGCTGACTGAGTCCGCCATCCACGGCGAGCACCTGTCCGGTTATGAAATCAGGAGCAGTCAGAAAAAAGTGGACCGCTTCCGCTACTTCCTCCGGTTTCCCGGCGCGCTTCACAGGCGTTGCTTTGATCATGGCGGCAGCTTCCGGCTCTGCTTCGGAAGCGAGAATTACACCCGGCGCGACCGAGTTAACTGTGATTCGTGGAGCAAAGGCTTTCGCGAGCGCCCGCGTCAACATAATTACTCCTGCCTTCGAAGCGCAGTAATGAGCGTGTTCAGCCCACGGCCGTATCCCGCCTAAAGAACTGATGTTGACAATGCGCCCGCCTTCGCCGTCCGTCATCTGCCGGGCCGCTTCCTGACAGCAGAAGAAAACAGCTTTCAAGTTCACCGAATGGATATCATCCCAATCGGATTCTTCGATCTTCAGCGGATCGAAGCGGGTGAACCGTGCCGCGTTGTTGACCAGAAATTGCAAAGGTCCAAACTCATCGCGGATCTCCCGGAACAGGCGGCGTATCTCGGGTACACGTGAGAGATCAGCCTGAAATATCGGGGCATTCCCGCATTCGCTCGCTGCTTCCAGGGCTTCGTCTCGCGAGTGGTTGTAATGAATGGCAACCTGAAAGCCTCTGCGGAACAGCTCGACCACGATGGCTCTGCCGATTCGTTTCGCGGCTCCGGTAACCAGAACCCGCCTGGGCCGCTCCCCGTCAGGCAGAGGCACAGAATTCAGCTATAGCCTCTGCCGCGGCCGCTATCTCTGTGGGCGTATGGGCCGCAGAAACGAAGCCCGCTTCAAATTGAGAGGGCGGCAGGTATATGCCGTGTTCCAGCAGAGAATGAAACAGCTTGCCGAACTTGGCTGTGTCCGAGCGCTTAGCGCTTTCGTAATTGCAGACGCAGCCATCCTGCATGAAAAACGTGAACATCGATCCAACGCGATTCACCGTAACGCCTGGCAAGTTCCGGCTTGTGAGCTGAGCCGTAAGTTGGTCGAGCTCACCGTAGATCTCTGGATGACTCTCCAGGTAAGTGAGCATCGCGATACCGGCGGTTACCGCAAGCGGATTACCGGACAGCGTGCCTGCCTGATAGACGGGTCCCGTGGGCGCAATTTTCGACATGATGTCTTTCCGGCCCCCGTAAACCGCGATGGGAAGCCCACCGCCGATGATTTTGCCGAGAGTCGTCAGATCCGGCATCACGCCATAGAGCGCCTGAGCACCACCTCGAGACAAGCGGAAGCCGGTCATCACTTCGTCGAAGATCAGCAGACTTCCGTATTGGGTCGTGATTTCTCTCAAGCCCTGCAGAAAGCCGGGGCGGGGCGGGATGCAGCCCATATTACCCGCAACCGGCTCCACGATTACCGCCGCCACGCGATCGCCTTCTTTGCGAAAGGCTGTTTCGACCGCGTCCAGGTCGTTGAACGGAAGCGCGAGCGTAGTTTCCGAAAACGCGCGTGGCACGCCCGCGGTGTCGGGCAAGCTCAGAGTCGCGACGCCGGAACCCGCCTTTACCAGCAAAGAATCGACGTGTCCGTGGTAACAGCCTTCGAACTTGACGGTGAGCTCCCGGCCGGTGAAGCCTCGCGCCAGGCGAATCGCGCTCATACAAGCTTCGGTTCCGGAATTCACCAGCCGAACCATCTCGATCGACGGAACGGCATCGATAATCAACTCTGCAAGCTCTACTTCGCGGCCTGTGGGGGCCCCGAAACTTGTCCCCACCTCGAGCGCGTTTTGAAGCGCATCTATCACAGGCTTGGGGCGGTGACCCAGCAGAAGGGGGCCCCAGGAACAGACGAAATCGATATAGTCGTTTCCGTCAACATCGACAATGTGCGAGCCATCGCCTCGAGCGATAAATCTCGGGGTACCTCCAACCGCGCGAAACGCGCGCACGGGTGAGTTTACTCCGCCCGGGATGTACTGCTGAGCGCGCGCAAACAGCGCCTCTGACTGGCTGACCTTCATACGCGGTTTTCGCCGAGGAGCAGTTTCCGGAAAAGGAAGCTCATCAGGATTTCGTGCAGGGTCGTATTGACGTTCCGCAGCAGGCGATTCTTCAATTCCAGGTACGGCTGAGTGCCCGCAAAAAGATCCTGCATGATCTCGCAAAATCTGGGGCTGCGCTTCATGAAATCGATCATCCGAGTCGGAACAGCGCTAAAGCAGATGGCGCCGCAGAATAACCGTTTCGCCAACCCCGCCCCATATGTCAGGTCTAAGCCGAAGTCACGGGCGATGAGCTGGCGGTAGGTTTCGGCTTTGCGCTCCGGTTCCGTCTCGCCCAGAAGGACCTGACTGGCAAGGTCACCTGACCGAACCGCATAATAAAGGCCTTCTCCCGTGATGGGGTCGACCAGCCCGCCGGCGTCGCCAACCGCGATCCAGCCATCTCCAGCCAGCCGATTATTGCGCCAGCCTCTGGAATCGAGTGCGGGGAGCATATGGCCATAGAAGGTAGCCTCTTTTCGAGCGATTCCCTTCTCGTCCATGTACCGCTCCAGGCGCCCTCGAAGGCATTGCGCCGATTCGCTCTTTCCGCAAATTCCGACGGACAGATGGTTGTTTCTGGGAAACACCCAGATGTAGCCCTCCAGGTTTGGAAGGAACTGAATGTCGATGTGAGCCTGATCCGCGGGAACCCAATATCCGAGCGCATACATCGTGTCCTGGGCGGTGTACTGTGTTCCGACATGGCGCAACGGGTTGCGCGCGCCGGTTGCGATAACGCAGTAGTCAGCGTCGAAGCGCCCGGACCGCGTCCGGATACTCCATCCGGCAGACTTACGGTCCAGGCCCAGAACCCGCGCCTTTTCGAGTTCCGCACCACGAGCCTCTGCGCGGCGAAGCAGCATCTGGTTCAGATCGAACCGTGAATAGATCACCAGCGGCTGCTTCAGAACCATCTTGAACGCGCCCGCTTTCGGAGCGGCGAGAAGCGTGTCGTTCACATATTTTTTGGGGCTATCGTTTTCTATCAGGTACGGATATTGAGAATAAGCCTTATAGGTGATTCCACCGCCGCAGGGCTTCTCCCAGGCCAGCTTCTCGTCAAAGATTACCGTCCGAAGACCGGCGGCCGCGAGTCGTTCCGCTGCGGAAGCGCCAGCCGGTCCTCCGCCTAACACAGCGACTGTTTTCATCGTGGATTACCGCTCGGAATCTGCTGGCCTTGTCGAACCGGCGGATGTCCCGGCGGGAGCTGGCTGCCGCCACCCAGCGAGTTCGCCATGCTATGGCCTTGCGAATCACCGACGCCGACCACGACCCATTTGCCGTTGCGCCGTTCCAACGTATACTTCATGACCATTCCGCTACGCACATCACTATCCCCTTTAGGATGAAACGCGACGGTCGCGTAAGCCTTATTTTTGTCGAACGACACTGAGCTGGTGGTAACGTCCAAGTCCTTCAGGTCGAGACCCGAGTGGCTCTGAAGTCTGGTCATGATCGCCTGCTGCACCTGCTCTTTGCTCCGGTTTGCCGAACAGCCCAAAATGAAAGAAAAAACAAGGGAAAAGGCGATGGACGCACGCCGTGACACCATTCGAGTATAACGGACAGGCTGCCGACACCTCCGCGTTGGTTCAGCTTGCCGGTCCACTGCTTCAGAAACCGGCGGAGAAAATACAAGTTGGGAGGTGACTGTGTTACCCATCATGATTGCCGTAAGCATCCTACCGGTCGGAACGAAGCTGGATCTGCGCCTGACGAGCGAAGTGACGAGCAACATGCATTCCGGAGAAGCGGTGAAGGCGGAGTTGCTCGCGCCCGTGTATGCCGGCGGGCACCCGGTGCTTGGTTCCGGAACCCAACTGACGGGCAATGTGGCAGACGTCGCTCCGTATCGCGCGGCAACGGACCAGCAACCGGAACAGGCCGCGAGTGTGAGGATTCAATTCAACAAGATTTTGGACAAGAGCGGGCATTCCCAACCCCTCTACTGCGTGCTCGAATCGGTTGATAACGCGCGAGAAACGGTTGACGACTCCGGATTGATCAAGGGAATCCTGAGCTCCGAAACCTATGCGGCGCAAATCGACCGCGGGATCGCCAAGCTCGAGTCGCGCAATCAGGGGCTGGCACAACTCCTGAACGGAATTAAGGGCGCGATGTTGAAGGATGTGGATGCGTCTATTGATTACAAGCCGGGCACCGATCTCACCGTGCGGCTGACCCGAGCTTTGGAGTGGTCAGGCGCGAGCCCGGATCCAAATCAGGTCGCAGCGGTGACTCCCGCGGATGCGCTGCTTGCGCTCGTTGCGACGGAGCCGGTAAGAACAGTCGCGCAGAGCCCTCCAAACCCGTCCGACATTGTCAATCTGATGTTTATCGGTTCCGAGTCCAAAATTCAGGATGCCTTTCAGAAAGCTGGATGGTTTGCCGCC
>JAFAUR010000193.1 GCA_019243205.1 Acidobacteriaceae bacterium
TATGTCTGTCCGGCCGTTATGTATATGGATCAGCCCTCGTTCCACAGTTCCGATCCAGAGACCTCCATCGCGGTCCCGCAGCAATCTATTTGAATCGACGTCGGGGTCCCGGAGCGGCGGATTGGAATGGATTGGACTCGAAATGGGAAACGGTTCGAGTTTATCGCCGGAGATTTGCTTGAGTCCGCCGCCATGGACGGCAATTAGCAGTCGTCCATCCCCGGCTCTATTTAGAGCGATTAGCTCCTCACTCGCGTATCGTCTAGGAGGACCGGGCTGCCATCGCCAGAGCCCAGATTGTGCACCGGCCCAGAGAGTTCCTGACTCGTCCTCATAGAGAGCCCAGATAGCTCTGCCGAATGCGCCGTTTTCGGCATAGCACTGGTTGCCGCTGCTTCGGATTGCGCAGAGCCGGCCAGCGGGAGCCTCCAGCGTGGCGGCCCACACTGTCCCCTCACGATCCTCAAAGAGCGATGAGACAAACTGCCGGCCAAGCTCCGGACGCATCGTCAGCCTGCGCCCATCCCAGGTTGCAAGACCTGCGAACGTGCCGATCCAGAGAGTGCCGTCACGCGTGACGAGTAGACTATTGATATTTTTCTCGTCGGGAAGATGCTGGCCGGCGGGTGGTTGCCACTGGGAAGTACGAATGCCATCGAAGCGAAACAAGCCGAATTCCGTCCCGAACCAAAGAAACCCATCGGGCGTCTGCGCAATCGCGTAGATGTTGCCCAGGGCGAACCCGTCTCGGACAGTCCAGGAAGTATGCGCGTACTGGCTGATGTCGAGCGCGGGGTTCAAGGCGAAGCCGCAACCGCAGCCTGCCACGAGAAAGCCCAACAAGATGGCAAATCGTCGCACTAGCGCCGCTCCCTCCGCAGGTTCTTGCGCCTTCCCCAAGTGCCAGGGCAGGTGAAAAGACTGGAGGCGCGGCACAGTAACAACGGAAATTGCAACAACCTGAATGTCTTGTGTCTCACCCAGAGCCGCAGTCGCAAACGCCTTGAATCCGAACAACAGGGCACATGAGTATTGCTGCGCCTGCTCATGGCGTCTGATGTCTTTTGTAGGTTTTGATGGCTACTATACTACGCTTCGCCTACCTGCGTTCACCCGACCCAATGCTGGTTCCAGTCCAGTTCGTGTGCAGGTCGCCGATCCATCTTCTTGCGGCTTTCCGGAAGCCGCGGCACACTCAACAGTTGAATCGCCAGGAGAGTGGATTTCAGTCTACCGTCGTCGCTCGCTAGCGGTCGAGCTGGGCTGATTTCAACGACACAAAACTGATGGAGTTACCTGCAGGTGTGCCCGTACTAAGTTGTCGACGGATTGGCGCTGTTTCCGATTACTTCGTGGATCCGTCGCGAGCCGGCAGAACCCTCTTTTGAGGTTGATAGCTCTGGTGTAGTCGTTAGCCTTGTTCGGGAGTGACTCGGCGACAAAGGTTGAGGCAGAGGGGACCCATTGGGATTGCTTTTTTGAGCGAACGCAGATTCCCCAGACTGTTGTACACGTTAGGAATTCACGATAAACGCATTTCCACTTCGTCGTCGTCGACGGGAGCTTCAGAACGCAGAAAGCCCGCGAGAAGACGATTCGATGATCCCTTTTGGAATCAGCAGGAGGCTCCACCACATGACCGAAGCTCTCTGGCTCTCGCGCCGTTCGATTCGTCTGCAAAACGACTGCTTCGCCGTGCTCGAATCCGGCACACCCGAACAGCAGCGTGACGCGCATAAGTTACTAGCACTCTGCCTGCGTTACCAGGTCACGCATGATCGCACCTTCACGCGCCACGCAACCGAGCTTCGCAAGCGCCGCAGCGAACGTGCTCGCGCCGAGCGTGGCTTTGTTTCGCAAAAGCACAAAGAAGCCGCCGAGCGCCGACGCGAGGAAACGCACGAAACGCGCCAGGCACTCCAAAATGTGAAGCAGGAACGCCAGCAACTCCGCAATCGTCTCGCAGCAGCGCAAGCCGAAGCGCTCGAACTCAAGAATTGGGCGACTAAAT
>JAFAUR010000196.1 GCA_019243205.1 Acidobacteriaceae bacterium
CGCGCGGAAAACGTCAATTTTCAGATCCTCTGGCTTGATCTCGATGTTGATGTCCTCGTCGATCAACGGATAAACAAATACCGATGCGAATGAGGTGTGCCGGCGCGCATTCGCGTCGAACGGAGAAATGCGCACCAGCCGGTGCACGCCCACTTCCGATTGCAGCTGTCCGTAGACATTCTCGCCGCTGATTTCAACCGTCGCCGACTTGATTCCGGCGCCTTCACCTTCCAGACGGTCTGTTATGGCAGAAGAAAAGCCATGACGCTCCGCCCATCGCAGATACATGCGCAGAAGCATGTCTGCCCAGTCCTGGCTCTCGGTACCGCCGGCCCCCGGGTGAATCGTCACGATCGCATCGCGCGCGTCGTTCTCACCGGAAAGCAACATGCCGGTTTCCAACTGCTCCAACTTCGTCTCAAACGCCTTGATCTCGCGCTCGAGGTCCCCGTTCACCAACTCCCCTTCCCGCGCAAGCTCAAAAAGCGTGTCGATATCTGAAGTGGCAGTTGTTACCAGCGCAGCACTCTGGATCGCCTCTTCCAGGCGCTTCCGCTGCTGCATGACCTTTTGGCTTTTTTCGGGTTGGTTCCAGAAATCCGGAGCCTCGATTTCGGCTTCCAGATCCTTCAATTTCCGCTGCTTGGCGGGTGCGTCAAAGATAGCTCCGCACAGCTTCGCCTTGCTGTCGGAGCGCAACGTACTCTCTTTCTAGCTCTTCCAGAGTCATTCACTTGTAGTGTAACTGCCCGGCCGGCTCCGATCCCAATTTGGGATTGCGGTCTCAAAATGAAACGTCATTTTGAGACACGAATTCCGATTGGGCTTGTCGGTCAACCGCTATCCGGCTGATTTCATTTAGCTTCTACGAATGGCCGCAGGACTGCTTATAAGCAGGCATGAACTTCTGGATCATCGTTCTCATCCTGCAAGTCGCGGTTACGCTCTTTTCTTTCCTCCGCGAATCCAAAGCGGATGCGCGGTTCGATGGTGAGAAGCTCGAGTTCCGCAGCTAGTCTGGCGTCCGAATCGGCTCAGCCATTCTCGGTCAGCGCCGCGTCAATCTCCGCATTTGTCGGTTCGCTGAGCACCAAGCCCCGAATATTCAGCGTGGGCTTTTTCTCCCGGCCCCCGTTTTGACTCGCGACCCACTTGGCTGCCTGGCGATCTCGGTCTATGTTGATGTACTCGTATTCGACGCCAATCTGATTCAGGTGCGCCAAAGCCGCTTTCGTCATCGAGCACCAGTCCGCCCCATACACCTTCACGTCTGCCATCCTTGTTTGCTCTTCCTGAGAAAATGACGCCTGCTCTTCGAAAAACCTTTCGAACGTTAGCGGCTCTCAGGCGGCGTCGTGCGCAGACCTTAGTTCTTCTCTCAGGATTCGACGCAGCGTGTCCTCGAACTTCGGACTGCGACCCTCGATGTACTCGTGGGGAGCGGTGTTGATGAAGCGCTTATAAGTTACTGACCCGCCGGACTGATGAGCTATTTGCCGAAAGTGATCGATAATATCCGTATCTAGCTTTAGAGTGATCTTGATCTTTCCCGGCCCTGTCGCGACTTCCGGCATGACAGCGCCCCTTTTGCCTTTACTGAATCGTATTCGTCTTTCATGGTTGTAGTTCGTAGTGCTTACGTTCGGACGCTGTTGCTTTCCGAGCTGAAATCAGCCTGAAGTTCGCACCTCGATACGTATAAGCCACCACCAGAATTTGGCCCTTTGAACCTAATCCGACAGTTATCAATCGTTCCTCGTCGGGTTCGCTCGATTCGTCTGTCATCGTCAGAGCGAGGGTCATTGAACACTCCGAACGCCTTAACCGAGAAAAGTACACCCGTGCTTCTTGAAATGGATCGCCGCGTTATTCGGGTCTCATTCGAATGTCAACGGTGATTGTACGTGCGTGCCAAACCGAGTCTCTACCGTCACCTCGCTACAATACGGATTCAATGACCGAGCGAGTGTCGCCCGCGCGCAGTCTGCACGGTGTGGTCAGCGTTCCGGGCGATAAATCCATCTCCCATCGCTACGCCATGCTGACCTCCATTGCGGAGGGCGATTCCAAAATTTACAACTTCGCCACTGGCGCAGATTGCCAGTCGACGCTTTCCTGCATGCGCCAGTTGGGTGTGTCTCACGAGTTCACCGAAGAGGATGGCCGTTCTGTTCTAACCGTTCATGGCGCTGGTCTCCACGGCCTTCGTGCCCCCTCGGATACTCTCGATGCCGGAAACTCCGGGTCCACGATGCGTATGTTGTCGGGCATCCTCGCTGCCCAACCCTTCGTTACACGAATCACTGGCGACTCCTCTCTGGTGAATCGCCCGATGCGCCGCGTCATTGCTCCTTTGTGCCAGATGGGCGCTCAGATCGATTCCACTCGAGAAGGTTTTCCGCCCCTCAACATCCATGGCCGCCCTCTGTCGAGTATCGATTACGAACTCCCCGTCGCGAGCGCTCAGGTTAAAAGCTGTGTGCTTCTCGCCGGACTCTATGCCGAAGGCGAGACAACGGTGCGTGAGCCTGTCGCCACTCGCGACCACACAGAGATTGCTCTTCGCGAATTGGGCGCCGACATCACCATCCGTCCACGTGTAGCCCAGGTTCGCGGGGGTGCACCGCTGAAAGGCAAGACATTCGTCGTGCCCGGCGATCTCTCCTCCGCGGCATTCTTTTTGGTCGCAGGCTTACTCCTTGCCGATTCCGACGTCATTCTCACGAACGTGGGCTTAAATCCCACGCGGACAGCCCTTCTCGATTTCCTGCGCTCGATGGGGGCACAAATCAAACTCCTGCACGTCGAACAAGTAAATGGCGAACTGGTCGGAAATTTGCAGATCAAGTACTCGCCTCTACGCGGTGGCACGATTGAAGGTGCGGTTACTGCCGGCCTCATCGACGAGATCCCCGCGCTGGCGGTTCTCGGTTGCACAACGCGGGACGGGCTCACAGTCAAAGATGCGGCCGAGCTACGCGTCAAAGAAACCGACCGCATCGAATCCATCGCAGAGAATCTTCGCCGTATGGGAATCAGTGTGCAGACAGAGCCGGATGGCTTCCATGTTTCGGGAAGGCAGCGTTTCCGTGCCGCGCAAATCGATTCCTTCGGAGATCACCGGATTGCGATGGCCTTTGCGGCGGCTGCTCTCGCCGCGGATGGCGCTTGTGAAATCGAAGGAGCGGAAGCTGCTTCCGTCTCGTTCCCCGAGTTCTACGCTACGCTGCACCAGCTCGCACGGTAAAGCGAATGCCAGATTCTGTCGACTCCGACCTTACCTACGACGATCTGATTCACGATTTGAACAACGTGTTTGAGACTATCACGGAGGCGGCGGAACTGCTGAGGAGGGACAAGCGCTGGAGTCCTCTGGCAGCCACTCTCGCGCGCAGCGTGAACCGGGGCAAACGCCTGCTGGGCGCAATCCCCGATCGCACCCCGAACCTGTCCGCGATCATCGGCGATTCCATTCAGTCGATCACCGACTATTGCGTGGCGGCGCGAAAGCCGCGGCTGAAATTCGTCCGCCAAATCAATGATGAGATCCGCCTTCCCGGATCATCGAAGGACTGGGAGCGCGTGTTCGAAAACCTGTTTTTAAATGCGGCGCAGGTGATGCGCAAACCAGGACGCATTGATATCTGCGCCCAGCAGGCAGACGGCACACTGACGATCACCGTGGCCGATAACGGTCCGGGCATCCGGGCGGACATCCTTCCGCGCCTTTTCCGTGCCGATGTCTCAACTAAGAACAATTCGAAGACGAGGTCCGGCCTAGGGCTTCACATAGTGGACTCGATTGTGAAAAAGCACGCCGGCCGCGTGCACGCGGCTAACCGCGAAGGTGTCCCGGGAGCAGTTTTTACCCTTTCCGTCCCTTCCGTCTGACAAGCTAGTAAAAATATCGTGTCCGATTCCGCATCAAAACATCTCTGTATTCATTGCCACTTCTACCAGCCGCCGCGCGAGAATGCCTGGCTTGAAGAGATCGAGCTCCAGGATTCCGCGTACCCGTATCACGACTGGAATGAACGTATTGCGGCAGAGTGCTATTCGCCGAATTCCGCTGCCCGCATTCTCGATGAGCAGCAGCGAATTGTGCGAATAGTCAACAATTACAGCAATATCAGCTTCAATTTCGGCCCAACTCTTCTTTCCTGGGCCGCTGTGCATGCGCCCGAAACCTATAAAGCGTTGGTGGATGCGGATCACCAGAGCCAGAAGATGTTCACGGGACACGGCTCCGCCATGGCCCAGGCCTATAACCATATGATCATGCCGCTGGCAAACAGCCGGGACAAACGAACCCAGATTCGATGGGGTTTCGACGATTTCGTCAGCCGGTTTGGCCGGCTGCCCGAGGGCATGTGGCTGCCTGAAACCGCCGTTGATCTCGAGAGTCTTGACCTGATGGCCGAAGCAGGCATTCTCTTTGCAATACTTGCGCCTCACCAGGCGAAAGCCATCCGCCCGCTGAAAGGTGGTAATTGGGAAGACGTTACCGGTTCGAAGATTGATCCCACGCGCGCTTACCTCTGCCGTACGCCGAATGGGAGAAAGATCAGTCTTTTCTTCTACGACGGCCCCATTTCGCAGGGCGTCGCGTTTGAAAAGCTCCTCGACAACGGAGAGAAGTTTGCCTCTCGTCTGATGGGAGCGTTTTCTGACACCAGAACCTGGCCGCAGCTCATGCACATCGCGACGGATGGCGAAACCTACGGCCATCACCATAAACACGGTGAGATGGCGCTCGCCTATGCGCTTGATTACCTCGAAAAGAAGAAGCTGGCCAAGGTCACAAATTATGGTGAGTTTCTCGAAAAGTTTCCACCGACTCACGAAGTCCAGATCTACGAGAACACCGCCTGGAGTTGTGTACACGGCGTCGAACGCTGGCGCAGTAACTGCGGCTGCAACTCTGGCCGTCTCGGCTGGAATCAGGAATGGCGCAAGCCCCTCCGCGAGTCTCTTGACTGGCTGCGGGATACCGTCGGTCCGCTATATGAGTCCTTTGCTTCGAAATTTGTGCGCAATGCCTGGGCCGCGCGCGACTCCTATATCCAAGTCGTGCTCGAGCGCTCTCCGGACGTTCGGGACGCCTTTGGTCGTGATCACTTTCTGCGGCGGCTTACGCACGATGAAGAGGTCGTCGTCTGGAAGTTGCTGGAGCTGCAACGCCACGCCATGCTCATGTATACGAGCTGCGGGTGGTTCTTCGATGAGATCTCAGGCATCGAAACCGTTCAGGTCATCCAGTACGCCGGTCGAGTTGTCCAATTAGCCGAAGAGCTCTTTCACATTTCGATCGAGGCAGACTTTCTCTCCAGGCTCGCGCTCGCCAAGAGCAATCTCGCCGAGTACGGAGACGGCGCTTCGATCTATCTGAAGTACGTAAAACCGTCGATCGTCGATCTCGAGAAAGTCGGCGCGCACTATTCCATCAGTTCTCTCTTCGCCCCTTACGGCGAGCGGACGGACATATTCTCCTATGCAGTGAAGCGTCTCGATTATCAGCCCGGCGAAGCAGGCCGCTTGCGGATGGCGATCGGTCAGGCTTGCTTCACTTCCAAAGTCACTCAAGAATCAGAAAATCTCGTATTCTGGGTTGTTCACTTCGGCGATCACAACGTAGCCGGCGGCGTTCGCAAGCCGGAAAGCTCGGATACCTATCGCGAGATGACGGAGGATATCAGGGAGTCCTTCGCTCGAGTCGATATCCCCGAAGTCGTTCGCCTGCTCGACAAACGCTTCGGCCAGAAAACCTATTCGCTACGCTCTCTCTTCCGGGATGAACAGCGCCGTATTGTGCGTACGATTCTGTCTGCGACGGTCGCCGAAGCGGAATCCGCTTACCTGCAGTTGTACGAACATCATGCCGCTCTCATGCGGTTCATCACCAGCCTCGGAACACCCATGCCGCGAGAATTCAGTGCTGCCGTCGAATACGCAATCAACAGCATGCTTCGGAGAGCCTGTTCAGCCGACGAGCTGGATGGGGACCGTATCCGGAATCTGCTGAAGGAGGCATACGTCGGCAACGTCGCCCTTGACCGCACTACGCTCGAATTCTCGCTTCGCCGCAAACTGGATACCCTCGCTCATCGACTGGCGGCCGATCCATCCAACATCGACAAAGTGAACCAGCTCCTGAAAGCGCTCCGCATCAGCAGACAACTGCCGTTCCCGGTAAATGTCTGGTCGGCACAGAACCGTGTTTACGAAATCCAGAACGGTGTGTACACGAGGGTGCGCAGGAAAGCAAATCGTGGTGACGCGAAGGCTAAGGCCTGGGTCGAAGCGTTTGTGGAATTAAACGAATTGTTGTCTATCCGGCTCGCGTAAGCATTACTGCGGTAGATGCTCCGGCGCCCTGATATCCTGCCAGCCCTCACCATTGAGTGCATCCAGGAACGCGAGCAGATCCGCCTTCGCCTTGGCGTCCATATAGAACTTGATCAGGCGATCGTCGACATGCGGATTCTGAATGCCGGCTTTCGCGTAGAAATCCAGCACTTCGCCCAAGCTCTGGAATCGTCCGTCATGCATGTACGGCCCCCGATAGCGAAGATCTCGCAGCGTCGGTGTCTTGAATCTACCGAAGTCACTACGCTTCTTTGTAACGGCTTCTCTTCCCGGGTCGGGATTTTCACGATCCATGCCGATCCCGAGGTTCTCGAACTTGTCATTCGTGAAATCAGGTCCTGAGTGACACTCAGAGCATTCGCCCTTGCCGCTGAAGAAGAAGTCCATTCCGTTCTTCTGCTCCTTGGTCAGAGCAGTCTTGTTACCCGCCGCATAGCGATCGTAGGCAGAATTTCCTGAAAGGATCGTTCGCTCGAACGTCGCTATCGCTTTCGCGATTCGGCCGAAATCCACCCGATTGTCACCGAACGCCGCCGAAAACAAGGGCGGGTAGCCCGGGATGCCTGCAATCGTCTCGACTACCCGATCTGCAGTCATACCCATTTCGTTCGGATTGGTGACAGGAATAATCACCTGCGCTTCGATCGTCGGCGAGCGCCCGTCCCAAAACTGACTTTTGCCATACGCTCGGTTGATGAGCGTCGGGGTGTGTCGCCCGGTCAGTTTCCCGGTCACCCCCGGCGAGAATGCGGACGTCCCCGAAAATGCGTGCTGCGGAGTGTGACAGAACGCACAGGATATATGCCCGTTCGCCGACAGACGCCCGTCGAAGAACAGGTCTCTCCCTAGTTCGACGGCAGCGGTCGAATACGGGTTATCTGCGGGAAACGGAATCGCAGGCAGTCCCAAAGGGGCCTGTAGGCCAGTGC
>JAFAUR010001071.1 GCA_019243205.1 Acidobacteriaceae bacterium
TGCACCAAGGGGGCGACGGACCCCTTATGCGCGCGGCGCTTAACGGATTTCGAGTTCCGATGATGGAACTGCTCGTGGCGCACGGCGCAGATGTGAATGCCATGTGGCATGGACATTTCCCAATCATCTTTGCCCCATGCGAGTCGATGGATCCAGTCGCTTTGAAATGGTTGCTTGATCATGGCGCAGATCCGAACCTGCGAGATCCACGACAGAGCGCAGCCGGCCGATCCTATCCAGGCACGGCTCTCGACTACCTCGTTGCTTCATACACCCGTTCTTTGGAACGCCTAAGCGCGTGCATTGACGTCCTCCTCGAGGCCGGTGGCGAGACCAGGTATGACGCGCCCGCTGTGCTAGCTCTGCTACGCGGACGCCTCGATACTCTGGCGCACCTGATCGACGCCGATCCCGGGCTAGTAAACAAAAGTTTCTCAGAACTCGATTGCGGCCAGACCGGCGGGCGTCTTCTCCTACTGCAAGGAGCGACGCTCTTGCACGTGGCTGCGGAATACGGCAATCTTACAGCGGCCACTCTGCTCCTCGACCGCGGGGCCGACGTCAATGCCCGTGCAACGGTCGATGAGGCCGGCATCGGCGGACAAACGGCGATCTTCCATGCGGTGACGCAGTTCGACGATGATGGCTTGCCAGTAACGCAGTTACTGCTTGAACGCGGCGCAGACCTTACCGTTCGGGTGAAGCTTCCCGGAGACTTCGAGCGACCGGGCGAGATCGTGGAGTGCACGCCCTTGGGTTACGCCCTACTGTTTGGCGGCGATGCTCAGAGGAGGACGGTGACTCTGCTGCGGGAACGAGGTGCGACTGAGTAACGTAAGCCGATCGCTCGAACCAATCGAAATCGTCGGTCCCTGTGGAATAAAACAGTAGCATTCTTAAATGTTTGGCGCCGTTGGTCACCTCGCGAACGTCTTTATTATTGAGTTCTCTGATGTACTTTGCCTTCGTGAGCGAAAGCCTGAAGGGCAGTTACAGCGGAAGGCGGGTGGATCAGGCGCTGAATCGTAGTGTGTCTCCGGATGAGACACTTGGGGGATGTCAAACGCAGAAACGGCGCCGAAGATCCGCTGGGGGGTTCTAGGTGTGGCGGGAATCGCGGTAAAGAAGGTGATTCCGGCTATGCAGCGCGGAGCACGCACGCAGATTACGGCCATCGCTTCGCGGGATCGCGAGCGGGCAGAGAAAGCGGCGGCGCAGTTTGGCATTCCTAAAGCCTACGGCTCCTATGAGGAGCTGCTTGGGGATCCTGAAATCGACGCAATCTATAATCCTTTGCCGAACGATTTGCACGTGCCGTGGTCGGTGAAGGCGGCGGAGGCGGGGAAGCATGTTCTTTGTGAAAAGCCGATAGCGCTTACGGCCGAAGAAGCCAGAACACTGATTCAAGTGCGAGACGCAACGGGCGTAAAAATGGGCGAGGCGTTCATGGTACGGACGCATCCGCAATGGCTGCGTGCGCGCGAACTGGTGCGGAGCGAGGCGATTGGTGATCTGAAAGCGATTATGAGCGCATTCAGCTACTTCAACATCGATCCGAAAAATATCCGGAACCTCGTTTCCGCGGGAGGCGGCGGTCTGATGGATATCGGGTGCTATCCGATCACGATGGCGAGATTCTTGTTCGGGCGTGAGCCAAAACAAGTGGTCGCGGCGATTGACCGTGATCCCGAGATGGGAACTGACAGGCTGACGTCAGCACTGCTGGACTTTGCGCCAGGGCAGGCGATCTTTACGTGCAGTACACAGCTTGTTCCGTTTCAGCGGACGCAGATCCTTGGAACACGCGGCCGCATCGAGATCGAGATTCCGTACAACGCGCCGCCAGATCAGGGTGCCCGCATCCTGATCGATGACGGATCGCAACTGGCAGGCAAAGGCGCTCGGGCAGAGGAGTTTCCGGTGCTAGATCAGTACACGCTTCAGGGCGATCTGTTCTCGCAGGCAATTCAGGAGAACGGTGACGTGGCTGTCCCGATCGAGGATGCGGTAGCGAACATGGCCGTTATCGATGCGCTTTTTCGATCGGCGCAGACTGGGCGCTGGGAGCGGCCGTAAGCGGGATCGTCTGGTACAGGGCGGCTCGCCGCCGCGATCGTAACCACAGCTCCACGACCACGGTGTTGATCGAGAAACCGATCCAGAAAGCGATACCGAAGAATTGCTCGGGAGTGAGATGACTCAGGCGACTGGTGGCGAAAAAGATTCCCATCACGGGGCGTGTCGTCGCGATGCCTAAGAGGACGCCCACGGCCCGGGTGATCCACCTTCGCTGGCCGGCCGGGTCCGAACGAAGCAGATAGGCTCGGGCGAGCGAAAACAGAAACCAGGTATTGAAGACAAGCACGGCCGAGCACTCAATCCATCCGCCGATGGCGTAGGAAGTCATGGCGTACGCCGTTACGCCTGTGATCGCGCCGAAGACAAAGAACAGGCGTGCGGGCCAGTGGCGATTGTCACGCCGGAACAA
>JAFAUR010001101.1 GCA_019243205.1 Acidobacteriaceae bacterium
AGATCCTGCAGCTAAAGGAGACCATCAATACGATGGTCGACCAGCTCAACGCCTTCGCATCCGAGGTGTCGCGCGTCGCGCGCGAGGTGGGCACCGAGGGCAAGCTCGGCGGCCAGGCGCAGGTGCCGGGCGTCGCCGGCACGTGGAAGGACCTCACCGACAACGTGAACGCGATGGCGTCGAACCTCACCGGCCAGGTGCGCAACATCGCCGACGTCGCGACCGCGATCGCGCGTGGCGACCTGTCGCGCAAGATCACCGTCGACGTGAAGGGCGAGATCCTCGAGCTGAAGAACACGCTCAACACGATGGTCGATCAGCTGAACGCGTTCGCCTCCGAGGTGAGCCGCGTCGCCCGCGAGGTCGGCACCGAAGGCAAGCTCGGCGGTCAGGCCGTCGTCACCGGCGTCGCCGGTACGTGGAAGGACCTCACCGATAACGTGAACTCGATGGCGTCGAACCTTACGAACCAGGTTCGTAATATCGCCGACGTAACTACAGCCGTTGCGAAAGGCGATCTTTCCCGCAAGATCACCGTCGATGCACGCGGCGAAATTCTCGAGCTGAAAAATACCATCAACATCATGGTCGATCAGCTCAGCTCGTTTGCGAGCGAGGTAACCCGCGTCGCCCGCGAAGTCGGCACGGAAGGCAAACTGGGTGGGCAGGCTGACGTCCGTGGCGTGGCGGGAACGTGGAAGGATCTCACCGACTCCGTGAACTCCATGGCATCGAACCTGACCAATCAGGTTCGCAACATCGCCGGCGTGACCACAGCCGTTGCGAAAGGTGATCTCACAACGAAGATTACGGTCGATGCGCGTGGCGAGATTCAGGAGCTGAAGAACACCATCAACACCATGGTGGACCAACTGAACGCGTTCGCCAGCGAGGTGACGCGTGTCGCGCGCGAGGTGGGAACCGAAGGCAAGCTGGGCGGCCAGGCCGATGTGCGCGGAGTCGCCGGTACGTGGAAAGACTTGACCGAATCGGTCAACTGGATGGCTTCCAACCTGACGGCTCAGGTTCGCAACATTGCCGATGTCACGACGGCCGTAGCCAAAGGCGACCTCTCGCGCAAAATCACGGTCGATGCGCGCGGCGAAATTCTGGCTCTGAAAGAAACCATCAACACGATGGTGGACCAGCTCAGTTCGTTCGCCTCCGAAGTCACGCGCGTCGCACGCGAGGTGGGAACCGAAGGCAAGCTCGGCGGTCAGGCCGACGTGTATGGAGTGGCCGGTACATGGAAAGACCTCACGGAATCTGTGAACTCCATGGCCTCGAATTTGACAAACCAGGTTCGCAACATTGCTCAAGTGACAACCGCGGTTGCGATGGGCGACCTCTCGCGCAAGATCACGGTGGACGTACGAGGGGAAATCCTTGAACTGAAGAACACGATCAACACCATGGTCGATCAGCTCAACTCATTTGCTAGCGAAGTCACTCGTGTAGCGCGCGAGGTGGGAACCGAAGGCAAGCTCGGCGGTCAGGCCGAAGTGCGAGGAGTCGCCGGCACGTGGAAGGATCTTACCGACAGTGTGAACCTAATGGCGGCCAATCTCACCCGGCAGGTTCGCGGCATCGCGAAGGTCGTCACAGCGGTGGCAAATGGAGACCTAGAGCGGAAGCTGGTACTCGAAACCAAAGGCGAGATCGCCGAACTCGCCGATACGATCAATGCCATGATCGATACGCTTGCAACCTTTGCGGACCAGGTCACCAACGTGGCGCGTGAAGTTGGTATCGAAGGCAAGCTCGGGGGACAGGCGCGCGTTCCGGGTGCTGCCGGTTTGTGGCGCGACCTTACCGACAACGTCAATCAGCTTGCGGCGAACCTGACGACCCAGGTTCGGGCGATCGCCGAAGTCGCGACCGCCGTTACGAAGGGCGACTTGACGCGCTCGATCACGGTGCAGGCGGAAGGCGAGGTGGCCGCACTCAAAGAGAACATCAACGAGATGATCGGCAACCTTGCGGAAACGACACGCAAGAACACGGATCAGGACTGGTTGAAGACAAACATCGCGAAATTCACACGAATGGTGCAAGGCCAGCGCGATCTACTTACCGTCGCCGAACTGCTCCTTTCCGAGCTGACCCCGCTCGTGAGCGCACAGCGCAGTACGTTTTATATTGCCGAAGAAATGGAGGGCGAGCCGATCCTGAAGTTCATGGCCGGTTACGCCTACGACGACCGTGACAAGGTACCCACGCAATTCAAGATCGGGCAAGGGTTAGTAGGCCAGTGTGCAAGAGAGAAGCAACGCATCCTGGTGCGCGACGTGCCGCAGGACTATATAAAGGTCAGTTCCAGCCTGGGGTCTTCCACTCCGCTCACCGTCGTCGTATTGCCCGTGCTGTTCCAACGCGAGGTAAAGGCCGTAGTCGAGCTCGCATCATTCCAAAACCTGTCCGACGTGAACCTCGCGTTCCTCGACCAGCTGACCGAGACGATGGGTATCGTGTTGAACACGATTGCCGCGACGATGCGAACGGAGCAGTTGCTGCAGCAGAGTCAAGCGCTCGCCGAAGAACTGCAGAAGACAAATGCTCAATTGCAGGAGAAAGCGCAACTGCTCGCCGAGCAAAACACGGAGGTAGAGGCGAAGAACCGAGAAATTGAGCAAGCCAAGCAGGCTCTCGAGGAGAAAGCGGAACAGCTCGCGCTCACCTCCAAGTACAAAAGCGAGTTCCTGGCGAATATGTCGCACGAACTCCGCACGCCGTTAAACAACTTATTAATACTCGCGCGCGTTCTGGCGGATAACACCGAAGGAAACCTGAATCCGAAGCAGGTGAAATTCGCCGAAACCATCCATTCGTCGGGAACGGATCTCTTAGCGCTGATCAACGACATCCTCGATTTATCGAAGATCGAGTCCGGCAAGATGGACGTCGAAGTCGGGAATATCCGGTTCACCGAATTGCAGGATTACTGCACGAGAACGTTCCGGCATGTCGCGGATGGCAAGGGTCTGGAATTCAGCGTAGACGTGGAAACGGCGCTTGCCGCTGAAGCGATCCGAACGGACGCGAAGCGTTTACAGCAAGTTTTGAAAAACTTGCTATCAAACGCGCTGAAGTTCACAGAACACGGCTCGGTCCGCTTGCGACTGGAGCGCGTGAACGCCGGGTGGAGTGCTACTCACCCAGTCTTGAATAGAGCGAAGAGCGTGATTGCCTTCTCCGTGACCGATACCGGTATCGGTATCGCGCCAGAGAAACAGCGCATCATCTTTGAAGCGTTCCAACAGGCTGATGGAACCACAAGCCGCAAGTATGGCGGCACAGGGCTGGGACTTTCGATCAGTCGCGAACTGGCGCGACTGCTAGGGGGTGAGATCCGGTTACAGAGCAATCTCGGACGTGGGAGTACATTTACGCTGTACCTCCCGCAAGCCTACATCTCTCCGGCTCCCAAGTTGGAAGCCGTCGATACGATGGCTATCCGTAGAGTGGCCGAGAGCCACGCCACTTCGCAGGTGGATCTGATTCTGTCGTCGCCGAGTTCGGTGGAAGTAGAAGACCTGGAGATTGACGACGACCGCAACATTGTGACTCATGGTGATCGCGTGTTGCTGATCGTGGAAGATGATCCGACCTTTGCGCGTATCATGCTGGATCTGGCACATGATCGAGGCTTGAAAGCAATTGTCGCTTTACGCGGCAGTACAGCGATCTCACTGGCTAAGGACTTTCAACCCGGCGCGATTACGCTCGACGTACGGCTTCCCGACATGAGCGGCTGGACGCTCCTCGACCGATTGAAACACGATCCGGTAACGTCGCACATCCCCGTGCATGTTCTCTCCGGCCACGAAGAGAACAGGCGGGGATTTGCTCTGGGGGCGATGACCTGCATTCCGAAGGGATCGGGGAAAGAGTCGCTTGAAGAGGCGTTCGACATCGTCCAACAGTCGATGGAGCCGCGCAAGAGACGCTTACTACTCATTGCGGAGAATGAAGTGCGGCGCGCTGATATACAAGGCTTGATTTCGGGTGAGGACCTGGAAATCGTAAACGCGGCGGACATTGGAGAAGCTATGGAGGTCATCGAGCGCGAGTATCTCGATGCCGTAGTTCTCGACTGGATCGCACCCGACGGAACGGGGATTGAGTTCATTGAAACGGTGCAGGCGAAGCTGGCTCCTTACATTCCGCCCATCGTGGTATCCGGTATGCGGAAATTATCCGACGAGCAGGTCGCGGAAATCCACAGCCGCTCTCGCGCCAGCGCTGTCCGGTATGCGCCGACTATCGAAAGTCTGCTGGACGAGACCTCACGGCTGCTACACCGCGACGAGCGCAAGCTCGCCGACCGGCAGAAGCAGGTGCTGACCGAGATTCGCGAAACACATCCGAGGCTTGCGGCCAGGAAGGTGCTTGTCATTGACGACGACGTGCGCAATATTTTCGCTCTGACGAGCGTGCTCGAGCAGCACAAGCTCAAGGTTTTGCACGCGGAGAACGGTCGCGCAGGCATTGAGCTGCTTAAGACTACGAAGGACATCGATATTGTTCTTCTCGACATTATGATGCCCGAAATGGACGGGTACGAAACGACTCGTGCCATTCGGCAGATCCCGGAGTTCAGGAGTCTTCCGATCATCGCCCTTACCGCAAAAGCGATGAAAGGTGATCGTGACAAGTGCCTGCAGGCAGGGGCCTCAGATTATGTCGCGAAGCCCGTGGATTTGGACCATCTCTTTTCCGTGATGCGGGTCTGGACGACGCGGGATGCCGACAACCGGTTCGAACACGGCGCGCTAGCCGTACCTACCTGGCTCTCCGACCGGGATCTGGTCGTGGATGATGATCGCAACGTCATCCAAGCCGGCGACCGGGTGCTTCTAGTGGTAGAGGATGACCTCACGTTTGCGCGCATCCTGGTTGACCTTGCGCATAAGCACGGCCTGAAAGCACTGATCGCCCTGCGAGGCGCCACGGCCATCAACATGGCGCGCGAGTTCCGGCCGGCTGCGGTTTCTCTCGATGTGAGATTGCCGGACATGAGCGGCTGGACCGTGCTCGATTATCTGAAGCACGACCCGGCCACACGGCACATCCCCGTCCATGTGATCTCAGCACAAGATGACAACCGGAGAGGATATCTGCTTGGCGCAATCAGCTGCGTGTTGAAGGAGGCTGCCAACAACACTCTCCAAGCGACGTTCGATGCAATCGAGCAGTCCATCGAGCGGCGCACGAAAAACGTTTTGATTGTCACGCAGACAGACCCGCTGCGGAATGAAGTGGAGTACTTCATCGGCGGTCCCGATATCCGATTCGTTCACGCGTCTTCGGCATCCGAAGCAACGCGGATCCTCGCGAGCGAAACCTTCGATGCAGTCATACTGGACTGGGTTTTATCAGATAGGTTAGGCACAGACTTGATCGAAAGCGTACAAACCGCCTGGCAGGGCGTCGCGCCTCCATTTCTCGTGTTCGGCACGCGAAAGCTGAGTACGACGCAGGCCGCGGGACTGAACCGGCTGGGGCAAACGAGTGTCGTGCGATACGCTCCTTCACTCGAACGCCTTTTGGAAGAGTCTACGCTCCTGTTACATCGTCCCGACGACATCCTGTCCGAACAGCAACGGCAAGTTCTGGTTACGGTGCGGCAGAAAGATCCGGCGCTTACGGGAAGAAAAGTGCTGGTGATCGATGACGATCTCCGCAACATTTTTGCCCTTACGAGCGTGCTGGAACAGAAGGACATTGAAGTTCTGCACGCCGAGAACGGGCAAAGAGGATTGGAAGTCCTGCAGGCGAATCCAGATACAGATTTAGTTCTGATGGACATCATGATGCCAGCCATGGACGGCTATGAAACGACTAGTGCGATTCGCAAGCTGCGGGCGTTCGAAAGCCTTCCGATTATTGCGCTGACGGCAAAGGCAATGAAGGGAGACCGTGAGAAATGTTTGCAGGCGGGCGCCTCCGATTACGTCACGAAACCGGTGGAGTTGGATCATCTCTTCTCGACTATGAGGGTGTGGCTGGCCAGAGTTTTGGAACACAATCGGCTGAGCGTCACTGCATTTGACGAGAGTGGAAAGAATCAAGAATGAGCTCCGGTGTGGCAGCCCAAACCTTCTCCGGGTCGGCTGCGGATACCACTCAGGAGCGCGCGAAGCTCCTGCTGGTGGACGACGACCGGGATAACTTGCTGGCTTTGCAGGCCGTGTTGGAACCGCTTGGGCAAGAGCTCATGCTAGCGTCATCCGGCCTGGAAGCCTTGCGTCTTTGCCTCGAGCACGACTTCGCCGCCATGCTGCTTGATGTGCGTATGCCCGAGATGGATGGGTTTGAGACGGCTGAATTGATTCGCGCGAGAAAACGTTCGAGCCACACACCGATTCTCTTTCTCACCGGCTACCGAAGCGACGAGCAACTGTTTCGGGGATATGATCTCGGCGCGGTGGATTTCCTTTTCAAACCGATCGTTCCCGAAATCCTGCAAAGCAAAGTGGCGGTCTTTGTCGAGCTTTCGCGCAAGGAACAATCGCTCCGGCGCCAGACGGCGGCGCTAGCCCGGACGGAGCAGAAGTTCCGGGCGGTTCTGGAAGCTGCTCCGGATGCGATGGTAATCACGGACGGAAACGGTGTGATCCAATTGGCAAACTCGCGAACCGATTCGTTGTTCGGCTACGAGCGGGAGCAACTTCTAGGAGCCAGAATCAGTTCACTCATTCCCGCATGGAGTTCTATAGCCGCGACAGGAAGCTTCGGAGTAAATTCGTTCTCCGAACTCAGGCTGACCGGATCGCGCAGGAACGGCACGACCTTCCCCGTTCAGATTACGATCAGTCCTTTCGAGGCGGAGGGGCAATTCATCACAACGGCGATTCGAGACGCCACCGAGCAAGTGCTGGCGGAGCAGCGGATGCTAAGAATCAATGCGGAGCTGGAAAAAAGAGTGGCTGAACGCACGGTAGGGCTTATGAGGTCTAACGATGCGCTGCGGCAGTTTGCCTGGGCTGCGAGTCACGATTTGCAGGAACCGACGCGAATGGTCCTGGCTTATTCGCAGTGGCTCAAGAGATCCGCGACGGGGAAGCTTAGCGACAAAGAACGCGACATGCTGGTGTGCGTCGAGGAAAATGGGCGGCGTTTGCAAGCCTTACTCGGAGCGCTGCGGGAATACATCTATATCAGCGAAACCGGTGACGAGCCCTGGACGACGGTTGATTGCAATGCAATCGTAGAAACCGCCTTGGCGAACTTAGAAGGTGTGGCTGCCGAATCAAAAGCTATAATTACCTGCGACCACCTGCCGAGCATTCAATCGATCAAGGTTCTGCTGGTGCAACTTTTTCAGAACCTGATCGGAAATGCAATCAAATACAAGGCCGAGGAGCGGACGCCGGAAATCGCAATTACGAGCTATGTGGGAGCGGATGGAGCACAGGTTTTCGCTGTACGCGATAACGGAATCGGTATCGAACCGCAACATAGAGAGTACGTCTTCGATGTTTTCAAAAGGCTCCACGGGCACCGGTATTCGGGCACGGGGATCGGCCTAGCCATCTGCAAGGCGGCAGTAGAGCGGCTCGGTGGAAAAATCTGGGTTGAGTCTGTGCCGGGCCATGGGTCCACGTTTTATTTCTCTCTTTCAGAAAGTAAGGTCGCATGAGAAAGCATTCGTACAGGATTCTGCTGGTGGAAGACAATCCCGGCGATGTACTCCTGGTAGAAGAATCGTTGCGGGCTGCCGGTATTCAATGTGAAATGACGCTTTGTGAAACTGTGCCGGCAGCTTTGAAGAAACTGTCAGAATATGCAGCGGACGATTCCAAGCCACCCGATTTGCTGCTGTTGGATTACAATCTACCGGGCGGCGATGCTCGTCAAATCATTCGGGCGGCTGTTGATAATCCAGCGCTTTCGCGAACCCGGAAGGCGGTGATCACTTCCTCCTTGTCGCCGCGGGACCGAGAGGATGCATTGCGGAGCGGCGCCGAATATTTCATCTACAAGCCAGCAGACTTAGACCTTTTCCTGAATGAAGTGGGCAACGCGCTTTTGAAACTTCTTTCTCCACAGCGGTCTTTGGCTGATTGCGATGCTGATCGGTTGGGAACAGAAACGAGCCCGACCAAGCAGAGTGTTTGACCGCATCGAATCCGGCACGGTCGCGATCACGATCATTGCGTTATGCGACCTCGGGCCGTTCTCGGGAGTCGCCGTACATCGGATCGCGGTCAATATCGAGTGATTGAGCCTCGGTTACGGCGTTTGAAAAAACGAAGCCACTCTCCGCGGGATCGTTCTGAAGTTGGCGCGTATGGCGGACTACCTGTGTCGATTTGACGGCTGCAGCACGAGATGACGCCTTTTCCGCACAAGTGCGCTGTTCCTGCGCGCAACGTAGAGCGGCGAGGTCTTTTTCGCGCTGGCGACGCAGGCGGCTTTCCTGGATGCTGAGATTGTTTAGCTGACGCTGATACGAAAGGAAGACTTGCGCGTCGATCAGGTGATTGCGGACGTCGGGGGCTTCGTTCGCGAAGAACTGTGCGAATTCGAGGCGCCCGACTGCATAGATGCCCATCTCGAGCGAGGGGATTCGTGCGAGACGCCATTCAGTATCGGCAATGGACTGCACGAGGAGCCGCTCTTGTTCGGTTGCAGGTGTAAAGCGAGCAGTCACTTCAGAGACATGCGCCTGGTATAGCGCGGCGGCGTCGGACGGCAGGAGGACGGTTCGGCCAGTCAGCCCGGTATTTACGGCGTTGAGCGATGAATTCGCTTTCCCCGATTCCGTGTTGGGACCGGTTGAAAGCTGGGCATTTGCACGATTCGCGGCTATCTGGGCGGCAGAAGACAAATTGGGTGCTCCGGAAAATGAAAATGGCCCACGGGATTCCGTGAGCCTGGTCGACAGTAGCATGGCTGGGCCGGAAAACGAACGAGCATCGGGCGAGGATGCTTGTAAGTTGAGGAATCGGCGAGAGAAAAAATTTCTGCCATGGCTGTGACTGCCGGACTGGCGGATTTCCGTTTCGCCTTGGAAGCGGGGAATCCGGGGCAAGGTGAACGCGATTCCGGGATGATTCGCAACGGAATTCCGCGATGATCCCGAACAGGATTCCGGGATGAAGGCGAACACCGATTCCGGAATGAAGCCTAACAGTTTCAGGCCAATCCCGGAACAGCGTTCGGCTTCGCCGGAAGGATTTTCGCAGGCGTAGCAGCGCTGGACAACACGATGGCAGGCAGCCTCCCCTCGAAAGGGAGGATCAGCTTGCCAGCCAGGAGATTGTCCGTGCGCAACATCAAAGAAGTTCTTCGATTAAAGTTTGATGTGGGCCTGGGACTACGGAAGATCGCCAGGAGTTGCTCGATTGGCCTGGGCACCGCACACGAGTATCTGCAGCCGGCCGAAGCTGCCAAGATAACATGGCCGCTCGGACCCGAGTGGGACGATGACCGGTTGGAGGCGGCGCTGTTCGGCGGACCACGGCGCAATCGCCCGACGGTGCTGCCGATACGACTTCGCCGATCTTCATCGGCAGCGGCAGCAACATCCACACGTGACGGAACAGTTGCTTTGGGAGGAGTACCGGCACGCAAACCCGGACGGCTACCAGTACAGCCGCTTCTGCGAGCTGTACCAGCGTTGGCGGCGGAAACAGGACGTGGTGTTGCGGCAGGAGCACAAGGCTGGCGAGAGGCTGTTCGTGGATTGGGCAGGAACAACGATACCGATCCACGATCCGCGTGGTGGCCCAGTGCAGCAAGCGCATCTATTCGTCGCCGTGCTGGGAGCCAGTTCCTACACCTACGCAGAAGCCACGGCCGACGAGCAGTTGGCAAGCTGGATCGGCGCTCACGTGCGGGCCTTTGAGTTCTATAACGGTGTGCCCAAGCTGGTGGTGCCGGACAACACCAAGACCGGCGTGACCAAAGCCTGCCGCTACGATCCCGACCTGAATCCGACCTATCAGGAGATGGCCATGCATTACGGCGTCGGAGTTGATTCCGGCGCGGCCATACAAGCCTCGGGACAAGGCCAAAGTCGAATCGGGTGTGCAGTTGGCAGAGCGTTGGATCATCGCCGCGTTGCGGAATCGGAAGTTTTTCTCGATTGAAGAGTTGAACCAAGCGATCCGGGAGCTACGCGACCGAATGAATCAGCGACCATTCCGCAAGCGCCAGGGCTGTAGAGCAACGCAGTTTGCGGTAGTGGACAAACCTGCGATGAGTCCGCTTCCGGCGGAGCGTTCCGACCTGAGCGAATGGTCTCGTGCCCGCGTCAACATCGAGTATCACATTGCTTTCGACACGAACTACTACAGCGTCCCTTACAATCTGGTTCAAGAACTGGTGGAAGTACGCTCGACGCCGACGACCATTGAAATCTTCCACAAGAGCCAGCGGGTGGCGTCACACCTGCGAGCACACGGCCATGGACATGCCGTCACGATTTGCCGAGCACCGTCCGCGTTCCCACCAGGCGCATTTGGAATGGACGCCGTCGCGCATGGTGCATTGGGCTCAGACTACTAGGCCCACATACTGCTCGGCTGTTTGAACGCATTCTCGCCGACAAGCCACACCCGGAGATGGGCTACCGATCTTGCCTAGGCATCATTCAGCTCGCCGATCAGTACTCACCGGCTCGCGTGGAACCTGCGGCGGAACGGGCATTGGTTACTGGAGCGTGTCGTTATCAGAGCGTCAAGTCGATCTTGAAAAATTCGCTCGACATAGCTCCTCCGACCATTCCGCCGCCGCCGCCACCCCACGACAACATCCGTGGCGCAGAGTACTTCGAGTGAGGAGACGGCCATGCTAAAACAACCAATGATAGAAAAACTCGCGGCCATGCGGCTGCTCGGGATGGTCGAGTCGCTGAAAGCACAGGAGCAAGATCCGTCGGCTCGCGAGCTGAGCTTCCTGGAACGGTTCGGCTTGCTCGTGGACCAACAATGGAACTGGCGGGAGAACCAGGCGCTCTCCCGACGCCTGAAAAATGCGAGGCTTCGCACCCCGAACGCTTGCGTAGAGCAGATCGACTATCGCACTGCACGCGGACTCGATAAGAGCGTGATCCGTTCCCTGACGCAGCAATCCGCATGGGTCGACACGCACGAGAACATCTTCGTCCTCGGGCCAACGGGCGTGGGGAAGAGCTTCGTGGCCTGCGCATTGGCGCAGAAGGCATGCCGCGATGGTTACTCGGCGCTCTACACACGCGCCCAGTCGCTGTTTCGTGATCTGGCAATGGCGCGAGCCGACGGCAGCTTACGCACTTTGCCCGCGCGGCTCAGCCGCATTGATGTCCTGGTCATCGACGACTGGGCCATGGCTCCGCTGTCAGAACCCGAGCGCCGGGATTTCTGGGAGATCTGCGAGGATCGCTACCAAGTCCGCTCGACTATCGTGACTTCGCAACTGCCGGTCTCGCGCTGGCACGAGCAGATCGGCGATCCGACGCTGGCTGACGCCATTCTCGACCGATTAGTCCATAACGCTCACCGTGTTGAGATGCCGGCGATTCCATGCGGAAGAATCGAACAAAAGCGAGCCCATAAAGTGTTGCTTATCGACTCATGCTGAAAGATCGTACGCCGCCCTCAGCCACACCAACAACTGCGAGTCGATGTCTGCATCTGATGAAACCCTGACCTCACTGTGCCAACGGTTTTTTGAAACCGGCTCTGATTTCGTGACTCTTTGGGATTTGATCGGCACGTCTGATTTGATTGTGACTAGCAGGTATTGTCGTCTAAACTGAACGCCGGCGAACGCCGAGGCACGCACCAGATGCACGCAGGTTCTCTTCAGTTCCTCTTCGTATGGGCCCAATGACCGTATAGCTTTGATTAGATCGCGATACAACTCCTGTGCTGCGGGGCTGGCGCCGGTTACAACGCTTTCTTTCATACTTTTCTCCTTGCGCCTGCCTGGCCCACTTGTGGGCCTGTGATGCACTGCTCTAGAAAAATCTGCGCTTTCGGCGCGATTCGTTCCTCGAAGCGGAGGTAGGCGCTTACCATCTCGCGGATGCCTCGTCTCCGCCCCCAGACCCGGGCCGGCAATCGCGGGTCGTGCCCAATGAGTTGCGCCACGCGCGCTCCCACCTTCATTCGCTCTGCAAAGGCTGCCCGAGGCGACCTTGCATTTGCCTGCCTTTTGGCCATCCACGCAGTCAACCGTTGCGCTTCGGCATCTAACCCTTGCAAGTCATAAAGCATGGTCAAATCCTCAGGGGTGGCCACGAAGGTTCCACAGATACAGAATCCGAGCCCGTGCTGGGAACAACGCCTCGCCGATTCCTCGGCATGTTCGCGGGGCCAAGCAGGGCGCACAAACGCGTTCGGACACGGTGATCGCCA
>JAFAUR010000215.1 GCA_019243205.1 Acidobacteriaceae bacterium
TCGGGAGTCAATCTGTCCACGCTGCGCGAAGAAGACGCTCCTCTCTCGGGCGGCGGCAGAGCTTCCGGTCCGCTCAGTTTCATGAAGGGCCTGGATGCGTTCGCCGGCGTCATCAAATCCGGAGGCAAAACACGCCGCGTTGCGAAGATGGTTGTCCTCAACGCCGATCATCCCGACATCGAAAAATTCATCTGGTGTAAAGCGAAGGAGGAGAAGAAGGCACACACGCTCATCGACGCGGGTTACGATTCGTCGCTCGATGGAGATGCGTACAGCTCGATCTCCTTCCAGAACGCCAACAACTCCGTGCGCGTATCGGACGAGTTCATGCGGGCCGTCGAAGCGGACGGCAATTGGTCGACTCGCAGCGTCAGCAGCGGGCAACCCGTCAAAACCTATCAAGCGCGGGATCTGCTCCGCCAAATTGCCGAAGCCGCGCATCAGTGCGGCGATCCGGGCTTGCAGTTCGACACGACGATCAATGACTGGCACACGTCCAAAGTAAGCGGCCGGATCAACGCCTCGAATCCGTGTTCCGAGTACCTCTTCCTCGATGATTCGGCGTGCAATCTAGCCTCGCTCAATCTCCTGAAGTTTCTAAGTCCTGACGGTCGCTTCGACATAGCGGGATTCCGGCATGCCGTGGACACGCTGATCCTGTCACAGGAGATTCTGGTGGACCGGGCGAGCTATCCAATAGGCAGAATTGCGCAGAATTCGGGTGATTTCCGGCCGCTGGGTCTGGGCTACGCCAATCTGGGGGCGCTGCTCATGGCGCTTGGATTACCGTATGACAGCGATCCGGGCCGAGCTTTTGCGGCTGCTGTGACGGCCATACTCGGCGGCCAGGCGTATCTCACGAGTGCTCGGATCGCACAGGCGATCGGATGCTGCGCTGGTTTTCCGCAGAACCGCGAGTCATTTCTTCAGGTGGTCAACAGGCACGAATCTGCGACTCGCAATATCGACGAGCACGACGTGGACTTCGAGCTTCTCTCCGCCGCGCGCGAGTGCTGGCGCGAAGCTTATAGCTTGGGAAGCCGCGTTGGCTTCCGAAATGCACAAACCACTGTGCTCGCCCCCACCGGCACGATCGGCTTCATGATGGACTGCGATACGACCGGTATCGAGCCGGAGCTCGCTCTTGTGAAACACAAGAAGCTCGTCGGCGGCGGCAGCATTCGCATCGTGAATGGGACTGTCTCGCGTGGCCTGAATCAGCTTGGCTACACGGCCGAGCAAGTGGACGAGATCGTTCGATTTATCGACGAAACCGGCACCATCGAGGGTGCGCCGTACATGAAGGAACAGGATCTGGCGGTGTTTGATTGCAGCCTGCGGCCCCAAAATAGCAAGCGCTCCATCGAACCGCGCCGGCACCTTCGCATGATGGCCGCGGTCCAACCGTTTCTTTCGGGCGGGATCTCAAAGACCATTAACATGCCGGAAGCGTCAACAGTCGATGACGTCTTCGATGCCTACCTTGAAAGCTGGCGGCTCGGACTGAAAGCGCTGGCGATTTACCGCGACGGATCGAAACGCGTTCAGCCCCTCAGTGCAGGCAACCCCGCGCTCCAGGAGAAAGCCGCTCCCGCTGCGATGCAGCCGCTCCGGCGCAAGTTGCCCGATGAGCGTGCTTCGATTACTCATAAGTTTTCGATTGCAGGACACGAAGGCTACATCACCGTCGGTCTCTATCCGGATAACGCACCAGGTGAGATCTTCGTCTCGATGAACAAAGCCGGTTCCACCATCTCGGGCCTGATGGATACGATCGCCGTTTCCGTCAGCACCGGACTGCAATACGGTGTGCCGCTTTCCTTCTTCGTCGATAAGTTCAGTCACGTACGCTTCGAGCCGAGCGGCTGGACCGGCAATCAGCAGCTGCCGTATGCTAAATCGATCATTGACTACTTGTTCCGCTGGCTGGGCAAGCGATTTCTCGGGCGCACGGAGCCAAATGAAGTAAGGGATGCGGTGCTACTACGGCCTACGGAACAGGCGCCGCAACAGTCACTGGCGTTTGAGCCGGCTTCCGACGCGCCTCTCTGCTCGGAATGCGGCGGACTGATGACCCGGAACGGTTCCTGCTACAAATGCGAAAACTGCGGGGGAACGAGCGGATGTTCGTAAGGGATACGGCGGTGCTTCAAGGCACCGCCGCTCCGGGATGCACCCTTAGAGGTGCGGTTGCAAAGCATGTGATCAGGAGAGTTGTTTTATGGAGCCAGGGCTCCAAGATCTACATCGCGATACTTCCGTCGAAGCCCGACGCTCTTTTGTCGACTACTCCGCATCACGCGTCGGTCAGACCTGGACAGAAGAAGATCATACCGCTTTGCTCCGGCATTTGGCCCAAGTCGACGAACTTTGCATCGCGATCTGTGCGCAACTTGCTGCGCGGTTAGGCCCGCAACACTAAGGACGACGGCAGCCTACACCCGAGACCCATAACCGCAGAGAAATCGAATACAAAGAGTAGCAGTCGTTGTTCTTCCCTAGGGAGTGCCCGACGATCTTTATTTGCGTTCCGGCGCAAGCAGCAACGGAAAAGCAGGCCCAGATCGGCAGATTGCTTCACTGGCCGGGCCGAGCAGTGATTCTTTCTCGCGAAGACCGCAAACAGACCGGCGTACGTTCGGTGGCAGTCGGGAGGTGGGCGTATCCACCGGGTTACATCCCGCTGGGCGCCGTGCCGGTACAGGAACCCCGCAGCGAGCGAGGCGCGACGGCCACCACAGGCGGTCAAACTACCACTTGGAAAGACGAAAGCTCACCTATGCCTGTTAATGTCTATGAGCGCCTGCAGCTTGGCGCGGCTATTCTGAATGCCTTGGAAAATCGCCGTGCCCGGACGGGCAACGATAGGCTCCATCGCGATCTGGAACAACGGATCATTCAACGTGAACTGGACGAGTTAGAGCGAGAATCAATGGACCACAAGCAAGCAAGAACGCAACCAGGTTGATAGCAAAAATGGTCCTGGTTGCGTGTTCTGGGATTTTCGGTATAAAACCCCCAGAATGAACTTCAGCGCTTCGCACGGTATTGACGTCAAAGAACCGAACTGGGCCCCGCTCGAACAATGTATCGGAGAGCGTTGCATAGAATTCATGTGGATGTACGAAAAAGATGGTGTCGAATTTTACAAGCATATCGGCACGCGGCGTTATCTCTGCCTGAACTCGCAGGGCGACGTGTTTCTTTGCACCGCGGGGGAGTTGCAGCCGGTGGAATTTGAGTATGCGTATGCCGTCGTCACTTGCGGCGGACGGTCATAGCGACGGGCGCGCGCATCCGCGAGGGCCAAAACGGATGCAGAGCAGCAGATTATAGTTCACAATTTTTGTTAAATGAGCCGACACCCGAGCTGCCGCGGTGAAACTACGCCACGTTTGCGCTCGTTTGTCGAATTCTCTGCATCGCGCGTGAAGGCCGAAGAGGACCATGCTGCGTTACTCCATCATCTGGCGCAAGTCGACAAGCTCTGCATCAGCATTTGGAAACGGCTACAGAACGGTCACGAGAGCCCGCCCCTTGATACCGCCAAAATCCTCGCGGCACAGGGCCTAATTCTTAGCAGAACAAGCGGTAGTACTTACTCGCTTGCTTTCGCGATCGAATCCTCCAGGCACGCATGGACAGCCGCCTAAACGGGCCGAAGCGAAGGCGGAAACCGCTTGTCCAGTTCCTGATCCGTTTCGGCGAATAAAAGCACAACATCGCTCTCCTCACTCAATCCGCTGAGCATTCCGGGCGGAAAAGTGAAAACATCTCCGTTCAAAAGGGATTCCACATTCTCCCGGTTCAGACCAGTATGAGGTGTTGTGTACCAGTTGATTGATCCACTACCACCGCTTTGATAGCCATCAGGACGATTATTCAGCATTAGCTTCTGGCTCTCCGCCAGTCACGCGCACGGGATGCGGATACCGCGTCTCGATACGGCCAGTCTCGTCCTTGAACTGGAGCAGCTTGCAGGCGAGACAGACCCAAAATGTCGGACTCAACTCTTCCATCCCGCTCCCGCATTCTGGGCACGTGCGCAGCATACTTCGAGGTTAGAACGGCAGTGCGTGCTCTTTGTACCGCCTCCGTTGCTCGTGCAACCTTACTGCGAATGACGGGCATCCCGCCACGCCAAAACCGTGGCGAGCAACCCGAGTAAAGAGCACCTGCTTCATGCGCGTCTCCTAACG
>JAFAUR010000243.1 GCA_019243205.1 Acidobacteriaceae bacterium
CAGCTACTATCGTCAACCGCGGATTGCTGAATTCTTGCTGAGCTTGAACCCGACGCTGGACATATTCAACGCCTGTGTAGCAGGTCTCAGCGAGCGTGTTGAGGACGAACTCGATCGCGATCCGGCTCAACTCGAAGCTCACAGCACGGATGGTTGGACGCCGCTGCACCTGGTTGTTTTCTTCGGCCATCCGGAACTCGCGGCCAGGCTGCTCGATCGTGGCGCGGCGATCAAGTCGCGCTCGACCAACCCGATGAGAAATACGCCTTTGCATGCTGCCGTAGCGGGAGGAAACCCAGCGTGCGTAAAGCTGCTACTCGAACGAAGTGCCGATGCCAATGCCACGCAGCACGGCGGTTGGACGGGTCTTCACGGAGCTGCCCAGGCCGGCAACATCGCAATTGCCGAACTGCTGGTAGCTGCCGGCGCGCGGATCGACGTGCGTGCCGATAATGGCCAAACTCCTCTCGATATGGCTCTGGCAAACGGGAAGAGCGAAGTTGTCGCTCTGCTCGAGCGCCTCGGAGCCGCGCTGAAATCGCAATAATGCTGGACGCACAACTCGAAGAACTCCGGCGATCGACTCTCGCCGCCTTTTCTGCGGCTTACTCGCTCGATGAATTGGAAGAAGCCCGGATCGAAGCACTCGGCCGTAAAGGAACCCTTGCGCAGATCAGCAAACAGGTCGGAAAACTCTCACCGGAAGAGCGGATACGCATTGGCAAACTACTGAATTCTGTCAAAGAGGATCTCGAAACCGAATACGAAGCGAAGAAGGTTCGTTTCGAGGAAGCCAATCTTTCTGACCGCCTCTCAAGGGAATGGATCGATGTCACGCTGCCCGCGAACGGCATTCGCCCCGGCAAGCTTCACCCCATCACGCAGCTTCAGGAGGAGATCGAAGAGCTTTTTTCATCGCTCGGCTTCGCGATTCTGTACGGACCCGAAGTCGAGACCGAGGAACATAACTTCGATGCTCTGAACATTCCGCCCACGCACCCGGCGCGCGACATGCAGGACACGTTCTGGCTGTCGGACGGTCACTTGCTGCGTACACACACGTCGCCCGTGCAAGTACGAGGCATGAGGCAACTCGGTGCGCCACTGCGGATGATTGCGCCCGGTAGGGTTTTTCGTAATGAAGAAGTGGACGCCTCACACGAGCACACGTTTTACCAGCTCGAAGGCATGATGGTGGATCGGGACGTCTCCGTCGCCAACTTGATCTACTTCATGAAGACGCTGCTCAGCAGTATCTTCAAACGCGATGTGACGGTACGGCTGCGCCCCGGCTATTTCCCCTTCGTTGAACCCGGTTTTGAGCTCGATATTCGGTGCCTCATCTGCGATGGCGCCGGGTGCGCAGTTTGTAAACAGAGCGGATGGGTGGAATTGCTTCCGTGCGGATTGGTTCATCCCAACGTCTTGCGCATGAGCGGTATTGATCCGGACGAGTGGGGCGGATTCGCCTTCGGTCTCGGGCTTACGCGCCTGGCGATGATGCGCTACGGCATCGACGATATCCGGCAATTACAGGCCGGGGATCTTCGCTTCCTCTGCCAGTTCTGACCGTTTTCCCATTCGCGGCATGTCAAGGAAAGTAAGTTGAAGTTTTCATATCGATGGCTCTCTGAACTGGTTCCTGGTCTCGACGATGATCCGCGGAAACTCGAGCGGCTCATCACCATAAAAACGGCGGAATGCGAGGGCGTGGAACCCGCCGGCTCTCATTTGGCAAACGTGGTTGTCGCGCGCGTGCTCACGGTGGAGCCCGTCGGCAAGGGCAAGAACAAATCGGTTCGTATCGATATCGGCGGCGGTAGGGAAGCCGTCGTTGTTTGCGGAGCTCCGAATGTCCGCCCGGGTGTGATGGCCCCTTGGGTCCGTCCTGGCACCGCGCTCGATGGGAATATGATCGGCACTCTCGTTATCGACGGCGTCGAAAGTGAGGGCATGCTCGCCAGTGCCGCGGAATTAGGCATCAACCGCGATGCATCCGGGCTTTTGGAGTTGGACAACGGCGCCATTCCCGGACAGCCGATTCCCCATCTCTCTCCCGATTGGATCATCGACATCGATAACAAAAGCCTCACGCACCGGCCCGATCTATGGGGTCATTTGGGAATGGCGCGCGAGGTTGCAGCGATTACGTCAAGGCGTCTTGAGGATCCTGTAAAGCCGAAATTCCTGCCGCACGGTGCGGCTCCAATCCAGGTTGAAATTTCAGACGGAACGCTCTGCCCTCGTTACAGCGCATTAGTCTTCGAAAACATAAAGGTAGAGCCGTCTCCCATCTGGCTGCAAGCGCGGCTGCAAAGCATCGGGCTGAACCCGATCAATAACATCGTCGACGTCACGAACTACGTTCTTGCGGAGCTTCCGCAACC
>JAFAUR010000572.1 GCA_019243205.1 Acidobacteriaceae bacterium
GTTCCCCAATCAGCTCGTTCGCTTTATCAATCCGCGCCTTCGCCTTCGTTGCTCTGGCCTTCGGCCCTCGCCGGAGCCACTCGATTTCTCTCCGGACACGGTTCTCGAGTGCTTCCTGATGTTTGGCTTGCGCCGCCAAGAATTCGCTTTTCTTTTCCAGGAAGGCGGCATACGTGCCGCGCACGCGGTAGAGCCCGTCGGGATACGTCGAGCTGAGCTCGGCAATATCTGTCGCAACGTTTTCCAGGAAGTAACGGTCATGGCTGATCACAACCGAAGCGAAGGACGAGGACGCAATGATCTGTTCCAGCCATTCAATGCCGGCGATGTCCAAATGATTGGTCGGCTCGTCTAGCAACAGCAAGTCCGGGTCGCTAACCAGAGCCTCGGCAATCGCCAGACGCTTAGTCCAACCACCTGAAAGCGTCGCCGGATCCACATCGAAGTTCTCAAAACCTGCCCGGCCGAGCGTTTCCGCCTCGCGCGCCTGCCACTCCGGTTCCGGCACAGCGCAGCGCTCGAGCGCTCTCCGGACAACTGCCCTGACGCTCGATACGCCCTTGAATTCAGATTCTTGCGCCACAAAGGCGATCCGCACAGTCTTGCGGACGGCAACGGTGCCTTCATCGGGCTCGAACCGGCCGGCAAGAATCTGGAGGAGCGTCGATTTGCCCGAGCCGTTCGGCCCGATCAGGCCCAGGCGGTCGCCCTCAGAGATGTTTAGCGAAATGCCGCTGAACAAAGGTCTTAGCCCGAACGACTTAGACAAACCGTTGACGTTGAGTAAAGGCGGCACTCACCACTATTGTCCAACGCACCAGCAACAACCAACCGCGTTCGCGCGACTAACACTTCGGTATGAGGACCAAGCTGCTTTTCGTCTTTCTTCTCCTGCTCGAATGTTGCTCCAAGCCGTCCCAGCAACAAACCAGGGCTGTGGCGACTTCCGCACCTGCCGAATCGAAGAAGAGCAAGGTGGATGCCGCCCTCGCGCCTCCGGCAGCCAGCAGCGATGATCTTGGCTACACCGATCTTGCTGTTCACGATGTCATTTTCCACACAACCAGCACAGCAAGCTTGAGAGTCAAGTGGCTTCGGGCACGGATGTACCCCACGAAAAGGGGAACGTATCCGTCATTCGACGACACGAACTCTTTCCGCCTGGAGGTTCAGGAAGGGCTGCTCGGCATGAACTTGAACGATTTGCAAACACTGGTGAATGGCGGAGCGCTGAAGGGATCGAGCTTGAAAAACCTGAAACTGGCTCCCGCGGGCCGTCAGCTGAAGATCAGCGGCACCTTGCATAAAATCGTGCCTCTCCCCATTCAGATTCTTGCGGACCTCTCCGCCTCGCCCGATGGCAAGTCTGTGCGCCTGCATCTCCAAAAAATCAGTGTGATGAAGATGCCAGTGAAAGGGTTGCTTGAGAAGCTTCACGTGCAGACAGCCGATCTGTTCGATCCGACCAACAGCCCAGGGGTCAGTGTCAGCGGTGATGATGTCGATCTCGATCTGAATGAACTGCTGCCACCGCCCCATACTCTGGGCCGACTGACCGACGTGCGAATCTGGAAAACCGGCGATTTGATGGAATATTATGGCTCGCCGCGTCCCGATGCATATCGTATAAAGCAGTGGCGTAATTTCATGCGGCTCAGAGGCGGAACCGTCAATTTCGGGAAATTGACGATGCACAACACGGATTTGCTGTTGGTTGATACGTCACAATCCGATTGGCTCAACTTCGACGTCGCGCATTATCAGGAACAGCTGGTCAATGGACAGACGCACATCACGCCTGAGGCCGGTTTAGAGATCTTCGTCCCCGACATCAGCAAGATTCCAAGGACCGCCGCGAACCGCCAGATCAGTCTGCAGTGGATGAAAAACCGGAATGTCAATCCGCCTCCGGACGTCACTACGCAGCCCTGAGTGCCTTATGCACTCTCCTGAAGCCGTCGGGCGACCGACGCCGTTAACTGCAGGGGAGCCATTCGCGCCATAAAAGCCATTGCCGCGTTCATTCGGCCCGGAATGAGCAGCGCTTTGCCGGACTTCATCGCCGAGTAGCCTTGTTCCGCCACATCTCGCGCGTCCATGGTCCTTCCGCTTTTGAACAGGCGGCTGTTGCCCATCCCGGCGCGATCAGCAAACTCCGTCTTGGTGGGTCCAGGACATACGCACGTAACGCTGACTCCAAACTCGCGCGCTTCGTTGTGAACAGCTTCCGAGAATGACAAGACGTACGCCTTGGTCGCAAAGTAAACGGCCATCAGGGGACCGGGTTGAAAAGCCGCCGTTGACGCGATATTCATGATGCGGCCCTTGCGCTGCGCAATGAACCCCGGCAGAAACAGGCGCGTGAGTTCCGTCAGCGCGAGCACGTTTACGTGCAGCATTTCGATCTGCTTGTTCGCGTCCAGTTCCCAGCAGCGCCCGACTAGACCGAAGCCCGCGTTGTTGATCAGGATTTCGAGCGGCATGCCGGAGTTCTGCACTGTATCGAAGACGATCTGGCCGGCGTCGGGCGTCGCCAGGTCTTGCGCGATCACGACAGTTCTTCGCTTGAAAGTCGCTTCGATTTCTGCGCTGAGAGCTTCCAATCGGGGTCGCGAGCGGGCGACCAGGAAGAGATCGTATCCGTCGCGGGCACAGATCCGGGCAAACTCGCGTCCGAGACCGGTTGAGGCGCCAGTAACAAGGGCAGCAGGCATGCCCGCATGGTAACTTAGAGGTTGCCCCGCCTTCGGGCCCTTAGCTCAGTTGGTTAGAGCGCTACCTTGACACGGTAGAGGTCAGAGATTCGAGTTCTCTAGGGCCCACCATTCCAGTTTTTTCATTTCAGCAATTCCGCAACGGTCCGACCGGTTTCTTCGTACATTGGTAGGAGCCGTCGAAGCCAACTTCCCCGAGCCACGGAGGACTGAACATGGAAAGACAAGCCAGAATCGCAAGGCATCTCGCGATATTCCCAGGCATCGCGCTGGCATTACCGATGTTGCTGTGTGCCCAGACGCCACAGGACACCGTCGGTAATCCATCCGTTCACATTATGAAACCGATGAATTCCGGGTCGACCACGCAGCTTTCGACCGGGACCGGGCTGGCCAAGGCGGCTTCCGTCAGTTCGATTCCAGACTTTCCCGAAGGACACGGGATCGGTTACAACGGGGGCGCCGTGATGCTCGGGACCGTCAACGTCTACTATGTCTGGTACGGCAACTGGTCAGGCAACAGCGCCGTAAGCATTCTTTCCGACCTGATCAATAACATTAGCGGCTCGCCCTACTTTCACATCACGAGCAGTTACTATGATGGAAATCTTAACCGGCTGGCCAATTCGGTCCGGTTGGCGGGCAGCTACTTCGATAATTATTCACTGGGAGCTTCAAATCCCGACCCCGGTGCGATCGTCGCGCACGCGATCGTGAATGCCAACGCACTTCCCTTCGACCCCAACGGAGTGTATTTCGTACTGACGTCTCCCGATGTAAGAATCCAAGGGTTTCTCAGCCAATTTTGCGGTTATCACACCTACGGCTCCATTTCTTCCTATCCCGGCAATCTTAAGGTGGCGTTCGTAGGAGATGCAAACAATAATCCCGGTTGTGCCGTGCAGACAACCAACAGCCCAAACAATAATCCTCCGGCCGATGCCATGGCGTCGGTCATCGCGCATGAATTGGCGGAGATGATTACTGACCCGACATTCGCCGCATGGTACAGATCCAATTCGGACGAAATGGCCGACGTTTGCAGCTGGACATTTGGGACTCAGTTCGCCGCACCAAATGGCTCCCGTTACAACGTCACTCTGGGAGGCCGAAACTATTTATTGCAGCAGTTGTTCGCGAATGACAGTGATGGCTATTGCACGATGGCCTGGCCCACGAGTGTACCGTCCGATCAATGGTTCAACATCGTATCGAAGGAAAGCGGCCTGTGTGTGGATATGCCGACCTATTCGGGCGACAACAACGGGCAACAGCCCGGCACGCAATTGCAGGAGTGGTATTGCTGGGACGGGCCGATGCAGAAGTTCCGGTTCACGCCCGCTGCCGGCGGGTATGAGATCACCGTCCAGAATAGTGGCCAGCAGTTTGACGTTGCAGGTGGTCCGTCAGCCATCTACGACGGAGCGCCTGTTATCCAGTGGCCGTTTTGGGGAGGCAGTAATGAAATCTGGGAAGTTTCCGACGTGGGTAGCGACGGCTATCTGACCATCAGTGCCTTCAGCAGCGGCCGAACACTGGACGCAGAGTCTGTTCCCCAAACCAATTTTGCAAACTTGGCGGGCACCCCGCTGCAGCAGTGGAACTATTGGGCAGCGGCTAACCAGAGGTGGAAGCTGGTGCCGGCCCAGTAAGCGCGCTCCACGTGCTAGCATTCACTTCGTGAGAGATCCCGACGTTGTTGAGGCGGAACTGGTAGAAATCAGCTCCATTGGCGACGATGGTGTAAAGCTGGAACGCCTGATTGCCTGGTCTGCCGTTCACCCGGACGAAGTGGCTTTCGCAGTTCGCTTCCTTGCGGGTCGGTCGAAGGGGATCGGCGAATGGATCCGCCATCATCAATCGGGCCGCCGCGCGCCGACTGATGTCCAGGAAGTTTAACGCCGGAAAAAGCTCTGTTCAACGTCCAAAACGAGCCGCCCGTTCTCAACGCGTAGCGCCGAAAACCGTCGCGGAAACAAGTTCTCTGTCTGACTCTCCTCGGGCGAAAGATCCGTGGGCGGTAGCCAGATGTCGATCAGTTGTCGACTCTGCAGTTCCCGCAAAACCGACTCCGCCTGTTGGAGCAGTTCACGATCATGTAGTTCCTGGTAAAACCGAGACATGATTCAAAGTTTCCAGTTTGCCACTTCACATTCACCGTGCGCCAAGCGACAGAACTTGTAGTATAATGTTAAGTAATACACGCATGCTATCTACGCTACTTCGGTCCGACTCGGCTGTGCAGGAACTCAAGGCGGCCGCAGAGCTCGATTCCGTTTTCCAGCAGGATGTTGCCGTTGTCTTCAAGCACAGCACCACCTGTCCCGTCAGTTGGATGGCCCATCATCAGGTCACAGACTTCCAGTCTTCGCGGCCGGAAGTTCCGGTATATCTACTTTCTGTAAAGAAACACCGCGAGGTCTCAAATGAATTGGCCCGGCGAACGGGAGTGACGCACCAATCGCCTCAAGTTCTTATATTCAGGCGTGGCAGCCTGCTCGGCTCCGCGTCCCACGGTGAAGTAACTTCGGGCTTGCTGGAACGGCTGACCCGCACATCTGCTGCTTAACGGAAAGGGCCGCCGAGCGTGAAGCTCACCGGCCCTTTTCCAGTTGTCGAACGGCCGACTACCTTGGCTGCTGCCACTCGCTCTTTCGCTGGCCTAAACACCGAACCTTGCTTAACACGGCGCCCCTAGGTACGCTCGTACCCAGAAGAACCGCCGATTTCGCCTTTTTATCACGCGCGAGCCTGATATTTTGAAGACATGCTGAGCACGGCAACGAAGCGCATCGCGCCGCCCAAAAGATTGCTCTATGGCCCCGGGCCTTCCATGGTGGAACCGGCGGCCTACGAGGCCATGAGCCACCCGGTTCTGGGTATTCGGGATCCACACTTTCTCGAGATCGTGGGCGAGATTCGACAAGGACTGCGAGAGCTCTTCGGCACAACAAATCGGATGACTTTGCCGGTTCCGGCAAGCGGAAGCGGGGCGATGGAAGCCGTGGTGTCGAATTTCGTCCGTCCGGGATCCAAGGTGGCAGTGTTCGCGGCGGGCGCATTCGCCGATCGCATCAGCATCATGGCGGGACGTCAGCGCGCGACGGTGGCACGTCTCGAAAAACCGTGGGGCGAGGTTTTCTCGGCGTCCGAAGCTGAGGAATTTATCGGGCGAGAGCGACCCGATATCGTCGCGTTCGTACAGGCTGAGACTTCTACGGGCGCCTATCAGTCCGGGCGCGCCATTGTTCCCGCCGCGCGCGCGGCCGGTGCGCTCGTTATCGCCGATTGCGTGACGTCGCTGGGCGCAATGCCCGTCGAACTGGACGATGTAGGTATCGATGCCGCTTTCAGTTGCTCCCAAAAAGGCTTGAGCTGTCCGGCGGGCCTCTCGCCCATCTCCGTTTCTCAGAAAGCCTTCGAACTGCTGGAAGCGCGAACGGAAGAGCTATTCACCTGGTACCTGGATTTGCGGCTGATGGCCAAGTATTTCGAGCCGCCGCATGTTTATCAGCACACCCCTTCACCACCTTTGTTTTACGCCATGCACGCGGCTCTCGCGTCCATCGAAGAGGAGGGAATCAGGAACCGGTGGGCGAGGCACCAGCGCGCGGGAGACAGGCTGGTAAAAGGTTTGGTCGCGCTCGGGTTCGAGCCGCTGGTGCGCCTTCCGGAAAACCGGATCTGGCACCTCACCACCGTGAAACCACCGGTTGGCCTAAACGAAGCCGACCTGCGTAGCCGGTTGCTGGAGAAATACAGCATCGAGATCGCGCCCGGATTGGGACAGCTCGCGGGCAAGATCCTGCGGATCGGAACCATGGGTCCACTCGCTACGGATGAGAACGTCGACTTTCTGCTCGAGGCCCTGCGCGCCTGTCTCTAGGCCCGATGTCATCGGATATTGTCATTCAGCTTGGGCACAGCCAGTTGCAGCTGCTGAAAGGTGACATCACCACGGTAGCTGTGGACGCGATTGTCAATGCGGCGAACTCGCAGCTAGCCGGCGGCGGCGGCGTGGATGGGGCCATTCATCGCGCAGGCGGCCCGGAGTTGATGGCGGAACTGGACGTAATTCGCTCGCAAATCGGCCGGTGCGATACGGGGAAAGCCGTCGTCACCGGTGCCGGCAAGCTTCCGGCGAAGTACGTTTTTCACGCAGTCGGTCCGGTCTATCGGGACGGCAAGCACCGCGAACCGGAGTTGCTGGCGTCCTGCTATCGGACCTGCCTCGATCTGGCCGCCGAGCGTGACCTGAAGAGCATCAGCTTCCCTTCGATCAGTACCGGCGTTTACGCTTATCCTTTGGATGACGCGGCCGAGATCGCTGTAAAAACGGTAGCCGCCTGGCTGGTTGATCATCGCGGATCGCTGCGAACAGTCAAGCTGGTGCAATTCAGTGACTTCGATCACGAGGTCTATCGCAAGCACGCCAGTGCACTGCGGGGCCACATGGCCGGTGGAAGCTCGGCTTAGCTCCAACGGACCGATACATAGGACAATAGAAGTTTTCCCATGCAAGTTCTCGAAGCGGGACCGAACAAGTATCTACTCTTGGAACTGGATCCCGAATCCATCACCACAATCGCCCGCCAGGCGGGGTTTGAGTGCAAGATCGAAGATGGACCCAGAGTCCTTTCGCTCGAACTCACCGCCAACGACCGGCAGGCTCCGTTGCTGTTGTTCGACGCTGCTGATCCGGGCAACCTGGGCTGGTTTTCCCGCTGCCAGTTTTACGTCGACGGCAAATCGGGCGCCGTCCTGCAGACCCCTTTATCGCTCGCGAATCAGAAAGATCGACACGGGAGGAATCTTCCTCACGCAGTTCGCCTGCAGATCACAAAGGAATTGCCCGGGAACTTCCGCATGCCTGGCCGTCAACCAGTCAGCGAGCAGGTGATCTACGCAGTCCTTTTCAATCTCCTGAACGCCTTGCTGAATACCGGTGTCGGCGTCTGCGGCGGGCCAACAGTCAGGCCGCTGGCAGGGAGAACGGAAACCGTGGGCGCGAAGAACTGACCGCAGATCACGCTCCCAGCGACTTCTTCGCTTCTTCGACCTTTGATTCGATCTCGGCCTGATAGCGGTCGAGCAACTCCTGGCTGGTCGCTTCGAATCGCATGACCAAAACCGGCTGCGTATTGGACGCTCGCACTAAGCCCCATCCGTTCTGAAAAGGCACCCTGACTCCGTCGACATCGACGACTTTGTGGTCCCGTCTAATAATTTCACCGACTTTAGAAATCACCTTGAACTTGATATCGTCCGGGCAATCGATGCGAAGCTCGGGCGTCGACACAAGTTTCGGAATGCCGGCCATCTGATGCGAAAGCGGCTGCCCGGACTGGGCGACGATCTCCAGCAGCCGGCACGCCGCATAGAGAGCATCGTCATATCCGTAGTAGCGATCCGCGAAGAACATATGGCCCGACATCTCGCCGGCCAATTCCGCATGCTCCTGCTTCATCTTCGCTTTGATCAGCGAATGACCGGTCTTGTACATGATCGCGTTACCGCCGAGCTCCTTGATTTTGTCGTACATCACCTGTGAGCACTTCACCTCGCCGATGAACGTCGAACCCGGTTTACGCGACAGAATCTCCCGCCCGAAGATCAGCAGCAGCATGTCACCATACACGACCCGGCCGTTCTCATCAACTGCTCCGATACGGTCCGAATCACCATCGAAAGCGATACCGAGTTCCGCATCGTTTTTGCGCACGGCCTGCTGCAGCTGGTTGAGATTAGAGAGAACGGTGGGATCTGGATGGTGATTGGGGAAGTGCCCATCCATGTCGAAGAACAGTTCAAGCGCATCTACATTCAGCTTTTGGAGAATGCGATGAAGCACCGGGCCGGCGGTCCCATTCCCCGCGTCAAACACTGCCTTCACTCTGCGCTTAAAATTGAATTGACGGGCAATTTCCTCGACATACGGGGTAACCGCATCCATCGACTTAACATTGCCCTCACCGGATTCATAATCCTCGTTCGCGATCAGCTTGTAGACTTCCTGGAGAGCATCTCCGTACAGCGTGCCCGTCCCGCAGACTGTCTTGAATCCGTTGTACTCAGGCGGATTATGACTACCCGTGATCATGATTGCGCCACCCGCCTGAAAATGAACAGCGGAGTAATAAAGAACCGGCGTCGGCACAATACCGATGTCTATAACGTGCGCACCGCTTGCCACCAGGCCATTCAGCAAAGCGCTGTGAAGACGTTCGCCGCTGAGCCGGCAATCCCGCCCGACACAGATAGAACTGCTGCTGTGCCGGATTAAATACGTTCCTAACGCGCGGCCCAGTAACTCCACATCTTCGTCGAGGAGTTCTTCGTCAGCGATTCCCCGTATGTCGTACTCGCGGAAAATGCCAGGCTTGAGCATAACTTAGGATAGCCGTAACGTGTGGTTCGGGACCATTGCGTCTATCGTCAGGTTACTGTTTCGTGACGGGCAGTCACGCTGTTCAGAAAATCCGTATCGATTTCGTAACCGAACCCGGGGCGATCACTGACCGTAATCGTTCCGGCAGGGCTAACTTCAATGGCCGGACAAGTGATATCTCGAGCCCAGTAACGCTTGCTGCTTGACACATCACCGGGAAGCACGAAATCACGAAGGGTAGAGAGAGCGATGTTATGCGCTCTCCCGATACCGGACTCCAGCATGCCGCCACACCAGACGGGAATGTCATTTGCCAAGCAAGTGTCGTGAACCCGCTTCGCCGCCGCGAACCCGCCTACACGGCCCAGCTTGATGTTGATGATCCGGCCTGCTCTCAACCGAATCGCCTGTTCAGCGTGATGAGGAGTCCGTATGCATTCATCCAGGCAAATTGGCGTTTCCAACGCACTCTGAAGCTCGGCGTGATCGATGATGTCATCGTGCGCGAGCGGCTGCTCCATCATCATCAGGTAGAACTCGTCCAGCTTCTGCAGATGGTTCCTGTCTGCCAGCGTATAAGCGGAGTTAGCGTCCACCATCAGCTTAATCTGCGGAAACTTCTCCCGAACGCGACGGACAACGTCCACATCCCAGCCGGGCTTGATCTTCATCTTGATCCGCTGGTAGCCCGCTGCGAGTTCTGTCTCGATCTTGCCCAGCAGTTGCTCGACACTGTCCTGTATACCGATCGAAACCCCGCACGGAATTTCCCTCCGTGCTCCGCCGCCGATCGTCTTCCATAGCGGTTCATTTTTCATTCGCGCCTGCAGATCCCAGCAGGCGGTCTCAACGCCGCCTCGCGCCATGAAGTGCCCGCGAATGTGCGCCGTTCTCGCGCCCACCTCCTCCGGCCCGTTGAACTGGTAATTCAACACCCTGGGTGCGACATACTGAATCAGCAGCGGCCAGATAGAGCCGGTCCATTCTTCGTTGTAGAAGGGATTCTCTCCGGCTGTAACCTCGCCCCATCCCGACACTCCGTCGGAAACGACTTCGACAAGAATAATGTCGCGATGGTAGGTGCGGCCGAAACTCGTCTCAAAAAAATGCACGAGCGGCATCCGGATGTGCCGCAATACAACTCTGTCGATCTTCATTTCCATTCACCAAGGAGGTAAACTCCCGCGTCGCTTGTGTTTTCAAATGCCGTAACGGCCAGGCCCGCCGAGAAACATTGCTCGAACTCTGCGGCAATCGAAGCCTGCAGACCCATCGCTGCTTGGCGATCGCGGTGCCGCAGTTCCTGAACGTTTTGCGGGACTGAGATACGCGCTTGCCAGTCGCCGGATATGGGCGAAGCTCCCGCGCTACGGGCTAGCACGCGATCCGAGTTCAGCCACCATTCCGCAATCAAACGATCTGTCGGCAGCCCGCCGTGCAAGTGACTCGACGTACGCCCGTATTGATTG
>JAFAUR010000641.1 GCA_019243205.1 Acidobacteriaceae bacterium
GTCTTTCGCCCCTATACCCAAATTTGACGATCGATTTGCACGTCAGAACCGCTGCGAGCCTCCACCAGAGTTTCCTCTGGCTTCACCCTATTCAGGCATAGTTCACCATCTTTCGGGTCCGACCAGCTATGCTCTTACTCAAATCCATCCGAAGACATCAGGATCGGTCGACGGTGCACCTCACGGTTCCCGCCTCCGTTCACTTTCATTACGCGCAGGGGTTTGACACCCGAACACTCGCACAGATGGTCGACTCCTTGGTCCGTGTTTCAAGACGGGCCGCTTACTGCCATTACGCCAACATCCTGGCCGAAGCGCGGACCTCACCCGACGCGCGCCGTATTGTGTGAGGGGCTATAACACTCCCGGGGGAGGTACATTCCCCTCACCTTTCTCCGGCGGCATCAGATGATGTTGGCCTACCGACGGCGAGTGGACCGGTCAGAAGACCGGCGGAACACCGTCGATACGTCTGGCAGCAAGCGCTTCCCTTTCAACAATTTCACGTGCTTTTTAACTCTCTTTCCAAAGTGCTTTTCATCTTTCGATCACTCTACTTGTGCGCTATCGGTCTCTGGCCGATATTTAGCCTTAGGAGAAATTTACCTCCCATTTTGAGCTGCATTCCCAAACAACTCGACTCGTCGAAGGAGCTACGTGGAGGGTGCCAGTCGACCACATACGGGATTCTCACCCTCTGTGACGTTCTGTTCCAAGAAACTTAAGCCGACCGCTGCCCAGAAGCATCCTCTACAAATTACAACTCGGGCTTGCGCCAGATTTCAAATTTGAGCTGTTGCCGCTTCACTCGCCGTTACTAGGGCAATCCCTGTTGGTTTCTTTTCCTCCGCTTATTGATATGCTTAAGTTCAGCGGGTATTCCTACCCGATCCGAGGTCAACCTTTGATGAACGGTTAACGGCGTGGAATAGTCCTTCTCGTCCGCGGATGATGATCACGACGCGGAGATCAGAGCTTTTCCAGCCGACGACTTTGGGAGCCGGGTCACCCCCGGGCTCCAATACCAAGCCAGGCTTGATTGGTGAAATGACGCTCGAACGGGCATGCCCCCCGGAATACCAAGGGGCGCAGTGTGCGTTCAAAAACTCGATGATTCACTGAATTCTGCAATTCACATTACTTATCGCATTTCGCTGCGTTCTTCATCGATGCCAGAACCAAGAGATCCGTTGTTGAAAGTTTTAATCAATTAACTTTTGATATCCGACGCAGAGATGCAGAGTTTAATCGGATCGTCCTTCGGGGGCCGGGCGGGGCCGGGTCACCCCGAGGCAACAGAGGTGGATTCACAAAAGGGTCGGAGGTCGCGCCCGAGGGCGCTCACTCGGTAATGATCCCTCCGCAGGTTCACCTACGGAGACCTTGTTACGACTTTTACTTCCTCTAAATGACCGAGTTTGACGAACTTTCCGCCTCTGGGTGGTCGTTGCCGACCTCCCTGAGGCAGTCCGAAGGCCTCACTGAGCCATTCAATCGGTAGTAGCGACGGGCGGTGTGTACAAAGGGCAGGGACGTAATCAACGCGTGCTGATGACACGCGCTTACTAGGCATTCCTCGTTGAAGGGCAATAATTGCAATGCCCTATCCCCAGCACGACAGAGTTTAACAAGATTACCCAACCCTTTCGGGCAAGGTGGATGAACTCGTTGGCTCTGTCAGTGTAGCGCGCGTGCGGCCCAGAACATCTAAGGGCATCACAGACCTGTTATTGCCTCCAACTTCCATCGGCTTGAGCCGATAGTCCCTCTAAGAAGCCGGCGACCCGCCAAGGCGGGCCGGGCTATTTAGCAGGTGAAGGTCTCGTTCGTTATCGCAATTAAGCAGACAAATCACTCCACCAACTAAGAACGGCCATGCACCACCACCCAACGAATCAAGAAAGAGCTCTCAATCTGTCAATCCTCCCGTTGTCTGGACCTGGTGAGTTTCCCCGTGTTGAGTCAAATTAAGCCGCAGGCTCCCATTGGTATTGGTTGAACCGGTGTCGATGCGATTACCGCATCGACTTTGGACTATCCCTTAAGCCTAAAGCATTCTAACCATTCTTTAGACCCACTACCATCTAGTCTCTGAACCTTCTCCCTTTCGAATTAGGGGAGCTTGGCTGCGGATCGGACCCATCCCTTGTCGTTTTCACATCGCCTACTGGACTCTCTCGAAACACCCATTCCGGTAAAGAATCAAGCGTGGAATTCTTCGAGACTCGCCCGTTTCGGCGCCCGCAGGCGTTTCCACCTGCTGCTACGCACGCGACTCTAACGAAGGTGCTGCTGTAGACTCGGGTTCTTCAGATCGTTCCCGCACTTTGGCAGTGTCGCCCCCAGGGGGACTAGCGAATTTCGACCGTGTTATCCTGATCGAGGACGACCACCTCACCGTTTCCGGTCGCTTTCCGGCGCAGAGTCACTGCGGCGAGCATGTGAGGGTTTACGCCTGGTGGTGCCCTTCCGTCAATTTCTTTAAGTTTCAGCCTTGC
>JAFAUR010000652.1 GCA_019243205.1 Acidobacteriaceae bacterium
CAGAAGCACTAATTCGAGATATAAAATGCTAGCGACGGTGAATGCTGGACGACCGCCTGCCTGCCGCGAGAGGCAACATTCAGGACATTTACATCGGTCCGCTTATCCGGACATCATGCACCGAACCAGCCGCGCTCGTCTCTGGCACCGCTGTCCTACACGTGCACTGAAGGGCCCCGGGAGCGGCGAAGGAAATCTGCGCAGCCCTCGACGGTCATGTATTTGGCCAGCAGTTTGGGTTGTGTTTGCCGGAGGTCTACCAAAACCAAGCCGTCCAGAACACCGGAAAAATTGCGGTCCACGTTGAACCCGATCAGCTGCCCTCCCAGCCTCAGGTACTGCCGGAGCAGCACCGGAACGCCTGGCTCCGACTCGATATCCGCAAGAGGCAGATCCTCCACCTCCGACAAGCACTCTGTTATAGCTTGCAACTCATCACTCCGCAGCAGATTCGACCGAAATGCATGCCGCGGGTGGACCAGGCTGGCGAGATCGTAGCGGAAGCTCCGGTGTCTCAAGAACTGCACGATCATCTCTCGAGCCGCTTCTGAGTAATTTGCGCTGATACTGACAGCGCCAAATAAGATCGGCGCCTCCGGCCGGGTGCGGACGCACCTGCCGATTGCCTGCCACAACAAAAGCAGCGGTGAAAAATCGCGCTGAAATTCCGGTTGAATGAACGAACGGCCCAGTTCCACTGCCGGGCCGATGTTTTCGAAAAACTCAGGCGCGAAACGGAACAACGTCGACGTGTACAGGCCATTGATTCCTCTTTCGCGCAAGACATCTTCTGTCCATGCCAGCCGATAAGAGCCCGCGATCGCCTTTCGCGCCTTATGCCAGAGAATCAGGTGCGTGTAGTAGGAATTGAACGTATCAATGTCGCGAGCTTTACCGGTTCCCTCTCCTACCCTCCGAAAGGTCAACTCTCGCAATCTCCCGAGCTCGTCGAGAAGAGCTGGCATCCGCTCGCCACGCTCGGCGTAAACAGTAAACGCATCTGTTTCGATAACGCTCGCCTCTCGAGCTTGCAGTTCGTCTATGAGCATTGGAACATTCGCCCTTGCGTCGGCAACCGGGCAAACGCGAGAGAGCTTTGGAAGGGGCAGTGCGAGCGAGGACACCTGCCCCTTCCGTTCGCCTCTATGCGCCAGGACATAAGTTCGGGCTCTGACATACTCCGTCGCACGTTCGTCCGAGTAGAACTTCGCCAGCTCTTCCGGACTGATAGGATTCCCGACCCGAACGTCCACCGTTCGATTTCGCTTGTTGAGCAATTCCGCAGGTAAACGCATCGTCCGAAATCGCGGATGCACCAGCCCGGCTACCTGGAAAGTCAGGCTGTTTTCACCCGCAAAATAAACCGGAACAAGGCGCGCGCCCGTCGCCTTCGCGCAACGCACGGCAAGCGGGTTCCACGGCGGGTCCGTGACACGGCGTGCTTCTTTACGCCAGTGCGAAACCTCTCCGGACGGGAAGATCGCGATCGCTTCGCCGGACTGCAATGCATTCATTGCCGTCCGGACAGCGCGCAGGTTCGCAGTGCATGCCTTCTCGGCTGAAAAGACCTCTACGGGAATGATGTGGGGCCGAAGCTCTGCAATCCCGGCGAGAAAGGCATTCGTGAGCACCTTCACATCTTTCCGGACACTGCTTACCAGCTGGATCAGAACCAGACCATCCAGCAATCCGAAGGGATGGTTCGAAACCACGACGAGCGGCCCGGAAGCCGGCAGGCGTTGCAGATCCACATCGGCGACCTGTATTCGCACGTTCAGCAATCGCAGAACCGAATCGGCCAGGGAGTGCTGTTCTCCGCTGCGTGCTGCAGCGTAAAGTTGTTCCAAATCTTTCAGCTTTACGGCTGATGACAGAACCGTGCCCAAAACTCCGTCCGGTAGGGCAAACAGCGAAGTATTTTTGTCGGTCGCCTGCTCTTGCAAACTCCGTTGTAACGTCCGACTTTGAAAGTCGTATAAATACGAGGTTTCAATATGGCTGCAATTTACAAGCGTAGCTTCATTTCGTAGAGGTCGGGAAGATCGTTCTCCAGCAAGACGACGTCGGCGCTCTTGAGGTTCGAGCTCATCCAGGCCTCGGCCTTGCCGAAATTTTCGACGGGAACGACAACGCCCTCCGGTCGGGTTCGCAGGTAGGCTTCGGTTAGCGAACGGATTCGATCGGGAAGAACCGGGACAAGAACGTCGACATGTTGGCCTGCAAGCACGCCAATTTTCTCGTGTTCTTGTTCATGTGCCGTCCCAAGTTCCACCATTCCGGGGGTCACCAGGATCCTGCGGCCGCCATTTGTCTGAAGTTTGCTGAGCAGCCGCAGGCCAGAGGTGAAGCCCACCGGATTCGAGTTGTATGCATCGTCAATTAGCCTCGCGCCCGCGGGACCCGACTTGATTTCCAGGCGGTGCTTAATCTGCGGGGTCGAAGCGAGAGCCAGAACCGCATCTTCCGGGCTGACGCCTAGACTGCAAGCCGCGATAAACGCCAGAACCAGGTTGGAAATGTGGTGTTCGCCAAACAAAGGAGCGCGAAGGTGGTATACAGCACCGTTCCAATCCAGCTCTGCAAAAATGCCGGCCGCATTTTGGCCTGCGTTGGAGATTCGCACGTCACAATTTGCGCTGGCACCGCAAACGATCGTCTGTGATCGATGCCGGTCGCGAAAACGCTTAGCATATTCGAATTCGAGAACCTGTTCCGCCGCGATGATTCTGCCGCCCCGCGCCACAACCGACTCCGCGAGTTCAAATTTCGTTTGCGCAACTGTGTCAAGCGTTTTGAACCGCTCATAATGAGCCATTCCAATTGCGGTGATCACTGCCAGGTCCGGCGGCGCTAAACGGCAGAGGCGTGCAATCGATCCCGGCCCGTAGGCTCCCATTTCACACACGAAGAATCGATGATGAGATCCCAAGTGTTCCCGAATCACGCGCGAGATGCCCATTGGAGTATTCACGCTCCCGGGAGTGATGAGCGTAGGCGCCTGCAGTTCCAGAACGTGGCCCAGAATGTGCTTCGTCGATGTCTTGCCAAACGAACCGGTGATGCCCACCACGGTCGGTTTCAGAGCTAGCAGCTTCTGATGCGCTTCATTCCAGAAACGGTTTTGCACACTCCGCTCATACGGCGTCAGCAAGAGGTTGGCAAACGGCAGAGTCACCGGAACCAACTGAACGAGAACCAGCCAGACGATTGCGGGAGCATTGAACCAAGCTGTCAGGAACGCAAGAATCGCACAAACCGTGCCGGCGACGTAGAAAATCCGCTTCGCGCGTCCCGTCATCACGAGCGGTTTTTTCGAAGACTTGCGTGGATTCTTTTCTAGAAACGTGAACAGTATCAGTTCTGAACCGACTGCCGCGGCCGCATAGGGTCGAAACGCCGAGCTTAGCCATTCGATTGCCGCGACGAGAAGAATTGAAAGCGACGCCCGCTTATCAAACGACTGCGTCGTGACCAGCCATCGCAAAAATCGTATCGGCTGATACTCCTCCTGTTGATAGATATGTAGGTAAGTCTGGAGCCTGCGCCAAGCAAACACGCAGAAGCCGGCGAACGCCAACCATTTCATCGGCCGAACGACTCCAAAAATTTTCGAATTCGCAATGTAAGCTGATGCCGTCCTGCCGTAAGCACGTTCAGATGGTCAAAGCCTTCTAGAATCGCCAGCTCCGATCGGGGAATCAGCCTATGGAAGCGCTCGCCGAACTCCGGCGGGGTTTCCGCATCGAGGCTGCCGTACAACAACAGCGTCGGGCACTGGACTGCTTTCGCCACTTCCGTCAAATCTTCCGAAACCACGCGCACGAACACCGGACGAAGCGCTCCCGCGGAACGGTAATCACGGCTGCCGAAACGATCTCGCAATGCATCCCGTCGCGGTCCTTCGGGTGTAAACAGCTTGGCCGTTTTGAAACCAAGCCGGCGTGTCTCCAACTGCAATTTTCCGAATAACGTCCGCCGCCGCTTCAGTCCCGCGCCCGCGATCAGAATCAAACCGGAAAGCAGCTCCGGGTGCCGCGCCGCAATCTGTAATCCGACTCGTCCGCCAAAACTGTGTCCAACCGAGATAATTTGCCTGGATCCGAGCCCCCTCACAAGCTCGGCAACGCAGTCCGCGTATTCAGCTGTACCCCAACTCTCCGGTGGCGCAGGTGATTTGCCGAATCCCGGGAAGTCAATCACCGATGAAGAAGCAAACGGTTTCAGCGATTGCGCCAAAGGCAAAAGCGCCGCCGCCGATTGTCCCCAGCCGTGGCCCCAAATCAGGTGATGAGCGCCCGTGCCGGTTGCTTCCACTTCTTCCACCGACAGTTTTGTCCCGCCAATCTCCTTCAGTTGCGAATACATTTGAATGCTTTGCTAAATTGGACAGTTTGAAAACCGCCACAGCTTTCTCAACCGCGAACGTTTCGCCCCGCCAGTAA
>JAFAUR010000887.1 GCA_019243205.1 Acidobacteriaceae bacterium
GGATGCAATGCTCGTCGATGTGTTAGCAGAACGTTGCCTCACCGAGGACGAAGGCCGCGACCTGCTCGTGAATTGCGCTGAAGCTCTTCAATATTTACATCACAAGGGACTGGTGCACACCCACGTGCGGCCCGCCGCCGTCGTATCCGTCAATGAATCGATCCAGCTTTCCTGTAATTATCTGGCGAAGGCGGGTGAGGTCCCTCCCTCGGCTGTGACAGACCTCTATGCTGCTCCCGAGTTCCCCACCGAAGGGTGTACTGCCGCGGGTGACATTTGGGCCCTGGGAATCACTGTATTGGAGAGTTTGAACGGTTCGATACCTGCGACCGAGGAGGCAAGAGCGTCGGGGCCGCGCACATCTTATGCGGGGTGAGCGCTTTCGGCAGGGATGAGTAAACGGATGAGAGGAAGTCAGTTCGGCTTCTTCTTCGACGATTTAACGCGAATGAAGAGCTTGTCCCAGGTGTTGTGTTTGCCTGAAGGCGTAGGGAGACCGCCGGGAAACGTTTCACGGAGCATCTCGGCTTTTGAGATCTGGTCGGCTTCCATCCAGCGCCAGCCCGGCAGCGGACGACTGCTGGAACCGCGGATCTGGCGCGTGAGCAGCTTGATGACACCTTTGTGGACGCCATAATCATGGGGCTCAACGATGCGGTCTTTGTTTCGATAGCGAAGGCGAAGCAGTCTGGTCTGTTCGATCGCGGTTCGCAACAGTAGATCCAGATCAGGATCGGGCATCGGCACAGAAGAAGGTCCTGCTGACCAGTTTGCACGTTTCGTGCCGGGTATACTTTCGCCGGCTATGGGTCTGGCCAGAATGCGGCGCACCGAGGTCCGGCCGATCTGGAGCCTGCGGGCGATTTCGGCTTTGGCAACGCCGGAACGGTGCAGTCTATGGATCTCTGCAGCATGCTGGCCTGCGGTGATCGGCCGGCCCAGGCGCTTGCCGTTTAATCGAGCCTGTGCCAGGCCAGCACGGGTACGTTCGCGCAGAATCTCCCTTTCGAACTCGGCAAAGATTGCCAGCGCCCGGCCATGGCACGACCCGCGGGAGTAGTCAGATCCAGCGCTTCGGTCAGCGACACGAAACCGACCCCGAGATGCTCCAGTTCTGCAGGGTGGCCAGCAGGTCGGTAACGGATCGGCCCCAGCGGTCCAGACGCCACACCAGCACCACGTCGATTTCGCGGCGGCGCGCCGCTTCCATGATTTGCTCACGGAACTGCCGTTGCGCTGCTCCGGCGCCGACTTCACGGGTCTGCATGGCGATGGTCCAGCCGCGCCGAGCCGTATATTGTTGCAGGGCACGTATCTGCATAGGCAGGGTCTGCTGGTCATTGGTGGATACGCGCGCATACAGGCCAGCCCGCAACATTTTTGGCCGTCTTCGTGGCTGGCCGAAAATGTCTCCGGATTTCGCCTTGCGGGAAGACCGTTTTATGGGCATTCGGAGGGTCCAGTTGCTGATGGCCGCATATGATCCTTTCCGGCCATGCGCCGAACCATCGTACTATGCGGCGACAGGCAGGCTGGCGCGGTAATTCCATGGCATCCACCCGGCTGGATGCGCCCTGGCGGCGGCAGAGTTGCGAAGCAGTTCCGTCAGATACTCGAAAGGATTTACCCCATTCAGAGCACAGGTATGGATAAGACTCATGAACAAGTCGCCCACTGAAGCGCCATTGCGGGTCTTGTAGAAGAACGCATTCTTTCTGTGCAGAATGGCCATTTTCAGCGCTCTTTCCACCACATTGTTATCGAGGGGCGCGCCCGCTGCTCGCAGGAACAGCGTCAGCTTTTCCCAGTGATTCAGCATGTATGAAATCGCCCTGCCCAGTCCCGAATTAGGTTCTGTTTTATGTTCGGAAAACTGCGCCTGCATCCATTCCTGCAGACTCTCCAGGGGTGGCCCGCTCTGCTCCTGATGAAACCGCAGCCGCTCCGCTGGCGACAGTTTGTTCTGCCGCGTCAGAGCGTCGTTATGATAAACCGCGCGCAAGGTCTCCAGCACATAGCGGCACTCTTCGGGAAAGTTCTCCACCACCTCCACAAAGTGCCGCCTGCCATGCGCCAGGCAGTTGGCGAGCACGACCTTGATTCCTTCCAGTTTCGGCGTGTTGCGCGATAAAGCATCACACATCTGAATCGGCGGCGGCAGTTCCCGTGCCCGGCGCTTCAATACCTCGGCCATATTTTCACCGGCGTGTTTCACGCCGGTAAAGAACAGTGCAATCTTCCAGCCGCCGGCCACGCTGATGATGCCACTCGTGAATACTCCATTGCGTTTGTCCGCTGTATCGCGAACCAGGCGCAGAACGCGCATGGCGGTGTCATCGTTGTGCAGCACCGTCCCCTGTGCTCCCTGCCGTATCAGTTCCTCAAGTACCAGCCGCAACAGTCCGGCAGCCGTTTCCATCAGTTCCCATTGCGTGGCGGCGGGCAGCGGCATGCCCAGTTGCAGTTGCAGCCGCTCGATCCGCCTGAAGGGCATGCCGGTACCGTATTTCAGCAGTGCCATCATGGCGACAGCAGTCATATGGTATTTTTCGCCGTGCCCTGTCACCGGTTCAGGAGCCTGGAAGATCTGCCCGCAGGCGTTGCAACGCAGCCGCTCCATTTCAAACACAGTGGCCGCGAGTGGCGCTTGTCCCACGATACGTACCAGCGTTGCGGGTTCTTTCTGCAGATAAACTTTTCCTTTGCCGCAGTCCGGGCAACGGTCGCCCGAAGCAAGCGTGGGATGCGCCACCGATACTTTGTTGGCATGAGTGAAGTCGGCGGCGCCGTGGCGTCCGTGACCAGCAGACGTGCATCCTTCCCGCTCCAGCGGCTGTGCCGGGGAATTGCCGGGCGTGACCGCGCTGGTTTTCTCCGTCGTGCGCTTCGGCTTCAGCCTTTCGGCCATAGCGTGCAGCGCAGTTTTCAGTTTTCGCGCGTCGGATTCGGCCAGGGGCGTGCGCGTCGCGCGATCGATTACCTGGTCCAGTTCCTCCAGATCGATCTCGATCGAGCGACGCAAGGACCGCTTCTTCATAGTTGAGTGAGCAGTTGACGAAAGCGCGGGTCGAGAGGCAGACCGAGCACTTCTTTAATTGGGCGATTGGGCTTGTTCGTCTGATCGTCCTTGCCGCGCCCGGTCGTGTGTCCCATCAGCACCCAGTTCGCCGCCCGGTAACAGGTTCCGCGAAAACGCCCGGGATCGATGAAGGTTTCGGCGAAGTAGACCGGATGCGAGTACAGGCGCTGCCAGTCGCCGGAAACAACCGCGGCCATGCGGCCCAGAATGTGCGACGCCAGATGCGGCACCCGCACCCAGGGCAGGATCAGAAAGCGCGTGTTATAGGCGATAAAGCGAATGTTGCGCCGTCTGGCTTCCGCGCTCCAGCCGATGTAACGATCGCGGCTGCCTAAGTGCCGCGGGGCCGAACTCCACGCCAGGCATGCAATGGGACGGCCCTTCGCCCACACCAGATATTTCAGGTGCTCACCTACCGGCTGTTCATAACTGAGATAGTGATGATGCTCCATCAGGCTGTTGAACAATCGCTCATCAGCCGTTCGCCTCACCTGTTGTAAATTGATGGGCTTCAGTTCGCTGAGCGGGCTGGTGATCGGCGATGTGTCGATCAGCATTGCCTGCGGTGATTCACGCCGCAGGAACGGGTTGAGCGTTTTAAAACGGATGGGCGGCAGCTCAATCTCACACACGCGATGCAGCATGAGCAACAGACCGCGGCAGACCATGGTGCGCAGCACGCCATTGGCCTGCTTCCACTGCCATGCTTCGCAGAGCTTTTCCGAAAGCCTGCGGCGGCTGGCGGCGGGATTCTCCGCCAGCAAGCCGCGAATGAAGGCTATGTCTTCCGGAGTAATAACGCGGCCACGGTACTTATAGCTGGCTGACATCTGCCACGAGTGTGCCAGAGCAGAAAACGGAACGCAAGGGGGG
>JAFAUR010000903.1 GCA_019243205.1 Acidobacteriaceae bacterium
CCAGCAACTTTAACGCTTTCCACTTTTCCGTGCAGAACCTGCTCCCACGGCCGCGGAAGCGCAATGGGGATTTCGTGGGACTCGAATCTGTTACGCCGCGGCTCACGCTGACTGGACCACTCGTCAAGAACAAGATTGCCTTCACGCAATCCGTTGAAATCGTTTCGTCCGGACGCCGATCTCAAGTCTGCCGCCACTCCAGCGCGACATAAAATTCGAGGGATTCAACTCCTTCAGCCAGCTTGACGTGAATCTGACGGAACGCCAGTCGATGACGGCTTCGTTCGCGCTGTATCCCCAGAAGGTGAACTACCTCGGTTTGAACACGTTTACTCCACAACCCTCGACGCCGGATCTTCATCAGCGCGGCTACATGGCTTCAATCCAGCATCGCTACACGACCGGACCCGACTCACTGCTCCTCTCACAGTTCAGCTACAAGCGCTTCGATGCCGACGTGACTGCAAATAGCAACGATCCTTATCAGCTTTTCATCGAAACCACCGCAGGAGGCTTCTCTAATCGCCAGCAGCGGAACACTTATCGCACGGAGTGGCAAGAGACTTATCAATTCAGTGCTCGTAACTTTTTCGGGTCACATGAATTGAAAGCCGGCATCGACTTCGCGCATAACGACTACAATGGACGCACACAACTTCTGCCGGTAAGCATCATCGGGGTTTCAAATCCAATCGAGAGCATCGACTTTGGACCGGCTTCGCGCTTTGATATTCACCAGAATGAAGCCGCCTGGTTCTTCGCGGATAAGTGGACGCCATGGCGGCGCCTCACTCTCGATCTCGGCCTGCGCTTCGACCGGGACTCCCTGACGCATTCGACAAACGCGGCACCGCGGGCGGGCTTTGCGCTTTTGCTCACCAATGACGCAAAAACGCTGCTGAAGGGCGGGGCAGGTCTCTTTTACGACCGCGTGCCGCTGAACATTGCCTCTTTCCCGCTTCTTCCGGATCGCACGATCGTAGAACTCGGTCCGACGGGACAGATTCTTGATTCGACGCCGTACGTGAATGCGATCACGGGTGGTCTCCGCAATCCGCGCAGTGTGGGTTGGAACGTCGAATTGGACCGGGAAATCACCTCGGCTCTTGTTGTGCGGGCAGCATTCGAGCAGCGCAACACGGCCCGCGATTTCGTGATCACGCCGGAAACGGAGCTCAATCACGGGATCCTGTCGCTTTCAAATAGCGGCAGCAGCTTCTATCGCGAGTTTCAAGTTAGCGGCAGGTACAAGATTCGGCGCGACACTCTGAACGCGGCTTATGTCCGATCAAAAGCATACGGAGATCTGAACGACTTCAATCAGTTCTTTGTAAACAACGCCGTAGCCGTAATCCAGCCGGATGCGCGCGCGCGGCTGCCTTTCGACGCTCCCAATCGATTTCTGTTCTGGGGCCAGTTTGAAGCGCCATTCAAGCTCAGGCTGATGCCCGTTCTGGATGTTCACACCGGATTCCCGTATTCGGTGATCGATCAATCGCGCGATTTTATTGGACCTCGGGACTCGACGCGGCTCCCACGGTTCAACTCTTTCGACCTTCAAGTGACAAGGCCCGTCTCTCTTCCATTTCCACACAAAGACATCCAGACGCGGATCGGATTCAGCGTCTTTAATCTGCTCAATCACTTCAACCCCCGCGACGTGCAGAACGACATCGATAGCCAGCGCTTCGGCGCGCTCTTCAATGGAGTGGGCCGCACATTCCGCGGGAAATTCATTCTGGAGTTCTAAGCATGCGATTTAGCTCTTTGCTTTTGATTTTTGCAATGGCGATGGCGGCCCAGGATGCTAGCCGGCAGCTTCCGACGGCCGATGCCGTCGTAGCCAAGATGATGGAACGCGATGCGCAGCGCCAGGCGGCCCTACGCGGATACGCTGCGGCCCGGCGCTACGTTCTCGAGAACGGGCATCACCACAAGCGAGCCGAAATGCTCGTGCGGGTGGAATGTCTCGAGGATGGCTCGAAACAGTTCGAAACGGTTTCGGCAACTGGTTGGGGCGGCGCGCGGAAGCACGTGTTCCCCAGGCTGCTTGAAAGCGAAAAAGAAGCGTCCCTGCCAGATAGCCGCGAGCGGTCGCGCATCACTCCACAAAACTATTCGTTTGAAATGTTGGGGACGGAATATATCAATCAGCGCCAGGCTTATGTGATCGCGATTAGCCCGAAGACACAAAACAAATATCTGGTGCAAGGGAGAATTTGGATCGATTCCGACGAATACGCCATCGTACGGATTGACGGTAAGCCCGCCAAAAACCCGTCCTTTTGGATCAAGAGCGTTCACTTCGTTCACACCTACCAAAAGAGCGGATCGTTTTGGTTCCCTGCATCGGATGAGTCAGTGACCGACGTGCGGATCTTCGGGCCGACGAAGCTGACGATCGAATACTTCGATTACGCGCCAAACAGAACTGCGCTTTCGGCATTCAGTGGAGCCTTTCCGAGCAGCGTGCCAGGGCTCGAAAAACTGGCCGCGGCGAAAGAAATTGAAACCGCACGTTAGGAAGCAAATCATGAAAGTACTCAGTAACCAGTGCCTAATTCTCGCTGCCGGCAATGGCCGGCGACTCATACCGCAATATGGTGGTATTCCTAAGCCGCTTGTGCGATTGCGTGGCCGGCCGCTGCTCGAGCATGTCTTGCTCGCTGCCAAGAACGCGGGGATAGACGAGTTCGTGATAGTCGTCGGCTATCGAGGCGAGATGATTCGCCACTGGTTTGACGAGCGTTCGTTCAACGGTATTAACGTCACGTGGGTAGAAAACGCCGACTACCACAAAGACAATGGAATTTCCGTATTGAAGGCGCGAGAGCAGTTACACGATCCGTTTCTATTGCTGATGGCAGACCACATTTTCGAACCATCCACTGCCAGAGCGCTGATGAATCAACGATTGGCGGAAGGCGACGTCATTCTCGGGGTCGATCCCAAAATCGATCGTGTTTTTGACCTGGATGACGCTACGAAAGTAAAGCGCGACGGCAATCACATTGTTCACATCGGCAAGGAAATTGCCCCTTATGACGCGCTGGATACTGGAATGTTTTTGTGCAGTTCGGGCCTATTCGACGCGCTGGACTCAGCTATGAAGAACGGAACCTGTTCACTTTCGGACGGGATGCGCAAAATGGGCCGGGATAGCAAGTTGCGGGCTTTCGACATCGGCGATGCTCATTGGCAGGATGTCGACACGCCCGAGGCCTTGGCTTACGCCGAGACTATTTTCGACCGACATTTCTCGCGGTCATTCGTGGCGGAGGAGTTGGGCCGTGTTCAGTACGCAGCCTAAACCGCGAGTTCCGTTCCGGGTTCTCGCCACACTAGTTGGCATTGCACTGTTTTTTTTCCTGGTTCGGAGAGCTGATCCCGCGAGCCTCCTGAAGAACATCGAAAAGCTGGGATGGGGATTGACGCTGGTGATAGCTCTCGCAGGAGTTTCCCACGTTGTCAAAACTTGGGCCTGGCGGTTGACACTCGTCGGTGAAAAGGGAAAGGTTTCGTTTCCACGCCTGATTGCACTGCGGCTCGCGGCCGAGGCAGGCGCACAATTCGGAATGATTGGGCAGGTATTCGGAGACAGCATGCGAGTCTCACTCCTGAGCCAGCAAATACCGACCGCCTGCGCCATCTCATCAGTGACTCTCGATCGTGGACTCTTTTTCGTTACGGGCGCACTGACGAGCA
>JAFAUR010000502.1 GCA_019243205.1 Acidobacteriaceae bacterium
TCAGCGCGCGTCGGGTTTTCGATCACTTTCAGCTCGCGAGCTTCGATTCTCTGAAGAGCGGCTTTCAGTTCAGGACCGTTTCGCAGGATTCCACAGGAGTTCCAGGCGATAGCTCGTAATTCACGTTCGGTAATCACAGGGAATAGCTCTTGCGGTTCGATACCCAAACGTTCAGAACGAAGAGCGGGAAGATTTCCCATGGCCAGCCCGGCACGTTCCCCGAAAACCAGGCCTTCGAGAAGAGAGTTGCTGGCCAAACGATTAGCGCCGTGTACTCCCGTACATGCGACTTCTCCAGCCGCAAAAAGACGAGAGATTGTAGTACGACCGTCCAGATCGGTTTGCACTCCGCCCATGGCATAATGCGCCGCGGGCCGAACCGGAGCAGGAGTTGTCGCCAGGTCGACGCCGTGCTGGCGACACGTGTCATAGATCCGCGGGAATCGGCTTCTTACAAAACCCGCCGGCAGGTGCGTCAAATCGAGGAAGGCGCTCGCATCTCCGCTGGCACGAAGTTCCATGACGATGGAACGCGAGACGATGTCGCGCGGCGCTAGCTCTTTCAGCGGATGATAACGTTCCATGAATCGCTCGCCACTGGCGTTGCGTAAATAGGCGCCCTCTCCACGCAAGGCTTCACTCAAGAGAAAACGCGGAGCACCCGGAACGAATAAGGCCGTAGGATGGAACTGGACAAATTCGATATCGGCGACGGCGGCGCCGGCTCTGTAGCCGCAAGCAACTCCGTCACCCGTTGCGACGTCGGGATTGGTCGTATTTTCAAATACGCGACCGAGTCCGCCGGTTGCAAGCAGAACACCGCGAGCTCTGATCTGAACTTTCCTCGACGTGGTTTCATCCAAAGCCGCGACACCCTGCGCTTCACCATCCTCGAGCAGCAGGTCCGTAACGGCCGCGTAGCTTTGGAATGTAATGTTCGGAAGTGTGCGCGCGTGTTGCAGCAGAGTACGCACGATCTCGCGTCCGGTGGAGTCGCCATGCGCATGCAGAACGCGGTTCCGGCTGTGTGCGCCTTCGCGCGCAAACAGGAGACGTGAGCCTTCGCGATCAAAGGTGGTTCCCCAGTCAATTAGCTGTTCGATCGCACGCGGAGCTTCTTCGACCAGAGTGCGGACGGCATCGAGATCGCAAAGCCCATCGCCGGCCACGATGGTGTCGTGCTCGTGCAGCTCCACTTCATCGTCATCACTCAGCGCTGCAGCGATGCCGCCCTGTGCGTATTCAGACGAAGACTCTCGCAGACTATCCTTCGCGATAACGAAAACCTGGCCCGAGCGAGCCAACTCGATAGCCGCCCGGAGGCCAGCTACGCCAGCTCCAACCACTACAAAATCCGTCTCAATCTGATAGGCAGGGGCTGCGATACCCACAATGGTACAACGGGCAAATGACCACCGTTCATGTCCGGACAGCACATGCCAGCTACCCGAACGTGGTCGGACGCGGCATCCTGGGAAGGATCTCGGAGTTCGTTCCGCGGCGTGCCAGCCAGGTTTTCGTCGTGACCACGGAAGACGTCTGGAAACTCTACGGAGAGGCTTTCAAAGGCGGGATTGGCCGGGAGTGTAACGTGCTCTTTTTTCCCGGGGGTGAGCAGAACAAGCGCCTGAGCTCCGTGGAGAAGCTCGCGGATGAAATGTTGGCTGCCGGCGGCGATCGCGCCAGCATTGTGATCGGATTCGGCGGCGGGATTGTTACGGATCTGGCCGGTTTTCTGGCAGCGATTTACATGCGCGGTGTTCCCGTGCTGCAGGTTCCGACGACTCTGCTCGCGCAAGTGGATGCGGCGACTGGCGGAAAAACCGGCGTAAACCTCGCAGAAAGCAAAAACATGATCGGCAGTTTCCATCAGCCGATCGCCGTTCTGATAGATCCCGACGTTCTGGTGACGCTTCCCGTTCGCGAATTGCACGCGGGTTTGTTCGAAGTGATCAAGTGCGGTGTCATTCGCGACCCGGAGTTGTTTGAGCTTTTCGCAACCAGGACCCAAGCAATTCACGATCACGACCCGGAATTGATCGAACGACTGATTGCGGCCGCCGTGCGGATCAAAGCCGAAGTGGTCTCGGCGGATGAACGCGAAGGCGATCTCCGCCGCATTCTGAATTTTGGTCACACGGTCGGACACGCGATGGAGGCGGAGACCGGGTACACACGATATCTGCATGGCGAGGCGGTGGCCTGGGGAATGTTGTGTGCAACCCGGCTCGCAAACCTGGTTGGCATGCTGCCCGATACGGATGCAAATCGGATACGCCAGGTGATCTGCCAATACGGACCTTTGCCGGCCAGCCGTGACCTCAATCCGGATTCACTAATCACAAGGCTCTCGAGCGACAAGAAGACACTGCACGGAAGAGTACATTTTGTTCTTCCCACCGCGATCGGCACTGTGAAAGTGGTTGACAATCTCGACGGCGCGGACGTACGGCGCGCCATCGCTGAAACGCTGCAATGACGCGTATCGAACCTGCGCGCGCATCCGGTACAACGCCGCCCGGAACTTGCGACGAGAAATCCGCTTCGCGGTGGGTGCAGCGGATGTTCGAGGACGTTGCGCCCCGTTACGATCTTCTGAACCACCTGCTGTCGTTCAACATCGACCGCGGATGGCGGCGCGAACTGGTTGAGGGGCTAAAACCTGTACTGGGACGCGTTGAAGCTACTGCCCTCGATCTGTGTTGCGGGACCGGCGATGTGCTTTTCGATCTCGAACGGGCGGTGCCGGCGCGTGTTTTAGGCGCGGATTTCTGCCATCCCATGCTGGTGGCGGCACAGGTGAAGGCGAATCGATTGCGACTTCCGTCAGCTTTTTTTGAAGCCGATGCACTCAGGCTGCCGCTGAAGAATGAATCGCTGGATGGCATAGCGATCGCGTTCGGTTTTCGAAACCTCAGTAATTACGAGACCGCGCTCGAAGAACTCGCGCGGATTTTGCGGCCTGGAGGAATGCTTGCGATCCTCGAGTTTTCTCATCCACCCGGGCGCCTGATGAAAGCGCTGTACGGATTCTATTCGCGCGTGATCCTGCCCGCGATTGGCGGCGCGATCTCAGGATCTCGTGATGCCTATACGTACCTTCCCGAATCGATACGAAAATTTCCCCGAGCGCCCGAGCTCTGCGCGATGATGACGGCCAGCGGTTTTGCGAGCGCCGAATATCGATTGCTGACAGGAGGCATCGCCGCGATGCATATCGGGCGCAAGTCAGCTTGAAGGGCGATCGCGCAGCGCTCGATTGATATCGTCCCGCAGATTCAAAATGCGAACCAGGCGAAGCAGATAGTTCGGGTGCAAACCGAGAATCTTGGCAGCCTGCTTGTAATCTCCGCTGCCCTGCACGTAAGCGTCGATGATCGCCTCCCGTTTGGCCTGGCCGACCGAACTATGGTACTTGGCTCCCGAATCTCGCGGGGCAGCATCCAGCAGAATCTCCGGCAGATCCTCCGGCAGGACAACATCAGAGAGCCCCAGCACTACGGCGCGCTCCATCGCGTTCTCGAGCTCCCGAACATTGCCGGGCCACGAGTACTGCTTCAACACTTCCTCGGCTTCAGGGCTGATGCCATTGACAACACGCTTGCAACGTTCCGCCGACCGTTGCAGGAAATACCTGGCGAGCAGCGGGATGTCTTCTCTGCGCTCTCTCAATGGCGGAGAGTGCAGCGTGATCACGTTCAGGCGATGGTACAGATCGTCGCGGAATCGGCCTTCGCGGATATCTTCGGTGAGATCGCGGTTCGTGGCCGCAATGACGCGTATATCGAGTGGATGTGCCTGCGTGCCGCCGACGCGCTCAAATTCACGCTGCTGCAAAACGCGTAAGAGCTTGGCCTGCAGCGGGGGCGCGAGCTCGCCTACTTCGTCGAGAAAAATCGTGCCGCCCTGCGCGAGTTCAAATCGGCCGCGCTTGAGAGAGATTGCTCCAGTGAAGGCGCCCTTTTCGTGACCGAATAACTCGCTTTCAAACAGACTTTCGCTCAGCGCCGCACAATTCACAGCGATGAAAGGACGATCGTGCCGAGCGCTCTTCTGATGCAAGGCGCGGGCGATCAATTCTTTTCCCGTGCCACTCTCACCGGTGATGAGGACGGTGGTGTCACGCGGGGCGATGCGCTCGACGCGCTCCATCAGAATGTGAATGCCCGGGCTGTTGCCAACGATTCCGGTGTTGATCGCGATCTGCTCTTGCAGCAGTGCATTTTCGGCTTTCAACGTCTCTACTTCGCGATTCGCTTCAAATCCGATGGTGGCGAGAGAAGCGATGGCGGTTAACGTTTCGAGGTGAGCAGCGAGCAGGTTCGGTTCACGCTCCTGAACTCGCACCACGAGCGCACCGCCGAGCGCGCCGGCCAGATATAGCGGAACTCCGATGAGACCGGTAGCTTCGTCATGAAACGCGCCTTCGTCGCAAATGCGGGCGAACGAGCTGTCGAAATCCTCCGCTTGATGTACCAAAAACTGGCGAGCGTTCGCGACCAGCTCTGCAGAAGTGCTGCCCAGCAGGAGGAGTCCCTCGGCGCCGGGCACCAGGTCGTATACCAGTCGCAAAATCTGGTTTTGCAGTAGTTCGCTTTGGCCTTCGCCAATGCTTGCGGCCAGCGCCCGAAACAGGAATACCAGCGAACACGCCGCCAGCAACACGGGTTTCGTATCCACCGGAGCGATGAGAGGCTCTTCCTTCACCTCTTCGCCTGATCGAAACATGAAAATTGTTCTGCCGATTCCAATCTGGTCACGATCCTGGAGCCAGCGCTCCGCAGACCGGATACCGTTTACGTACGTGCCCAAGGAGGTGCGCAGATCGGAGACCAGGTAGCGGCCGTTTTCAGCTCGGATCTGGCAGTGTCTCCACCCTACTTCGGGTTCGTTTAGAACGACCCGGGAATTGGGGGCACGTCCGAGAAAAAAGTCACCCCTGTTGACATCGTAGCGAGTTCCGGCAAGCGGGCCATTGACGACCACTAGTTCCGCGCTCATACAGAGGACTCCCCAACTTTATCAGCAGATCAGATGGAAAGTAAGCTAACCAGCGCTTCTGATTGCGGGTTTTCCTCAGCTTCGCCGTTGCCGTCAAGATCCAGAAAGCGGGTATCGAGCAGCCGTGCGGTATCGACGCGGCCCATGGCGGAAAGAAGCGTCTCCCTGATGTAGGGATGATCTCTTTCGAGCTCTGCAAACATGTCTCGCAGCCCCCGCCGCACGGTGCCGGTCTTCTGAGAGCAGCCGCATGGGATGACGGGAATCCCAAGAGCGGCGGTATAGTCTCGCGTGAGGTTTTCCGGGATGAAGACTAACGGCCGAATCAACCGGAAATCCCTTTTTCTAGACCAGGTGATGGGCGGTAACGCGCTCACGCGGCCAGTAAACATCGCGTTGCGCAGAAACGCTTCGCAGAAATCGTCTGCGGTGTGCCCGAGCGCCACGACGTTCGCCTCGAGTTCGCGGGCAATCTCGTAAACGGCACGGCGGCGAAAGCGGCTGCATACATCACAGCCGTGGTCCGGCTGTTCTGTCAATAAGTTCAGCGATGGCCCGTCTTCGACATATTTCCATTCGATCCCGGCGGACTGAATGAACTCACCTACGGGCGCGATGGAAGCAAGGAACTTGCCTTGTTCTACCGTGAAGGCGCAAAGGGAGAATTGTATGGGAGCGCGCTTTCTCAGAATCTCGAGCGCCATCAATAGCGTGAGGGAATCTTTGCCGCCAGATACCCCGACTGCTACCCTGTCCCCTTCGCGAATCATTCGGAAACGGCCGATTGCTTCACCGACTTTCCTGACGATTTGCTTCTCGAGGTCCGATTTCTGCACGCATTTCAATTCTATCTGCCGACAGCCCCCGTTCCACACTCGAGTAACATTTTGGAACTGAAAACAGTAAGAAGACGTATACCCGGTACGCATCGAGCGACCTGATTTACTGACTTGAGGCACCTTACTAATTTGCGAATTGAGGATTGATTTTGGCTTCGCCCCAACTCTTAACTACTGTTTTCGAACCTTCACGCCTCCGTCTCAAGTGGCGCAGTTTCGCCGGTGCCGTTCGACAGTTTTGGGATCAAGTGAAGCCGGGTCCGGAAGCGGCGAAAGGGCTCTTCTGGGCCGTGTGCGCCACAGTAATCTGGGCAGCGGTTATCGGAGCGCTGAATCTAAACTCCGGGTTCGGCTTCGCGGCAGACCTTGCCTTTGGTCTTGTCATTGCTGCTCTCGGCGTTCCGGCCGTCGCGTTAACCGCGGCGCTGCTTTTCACGATTTTTCGAAAACTTCCGCGACTGCTGAGTGGCTTTCTCATCGGGGCAGGCCTTTTTATTTCGTTGCTGTTTTACGGGCGAGTGGGTTACATCGTTGCGGCGCTCATTCTGATCACCGAGGGCGTTTTGGGAGCCGCGATTGCAACATTGCTGTTCGGCAACTTCTCCCGTCTTGCTCGCACGCGGCAGGTGATCACGCTCACGCTGCTGATCGCAACCATCGGGTTCAACGTCTACATGTTCTGGTTCTTTCACCGGGATGGAGTGGACGAGAAGCTCATCGAAGTGCAGAGGCAGACGAATGCGCCTCCGCCGCTTCAGGCCACAAACCCGGCGCTGCCAGGTTCGTACCCGGTGAAAACTCTGTTCTACGGTTCAGGCACGGATCGCAGGAGGCCTGAGTATGGCAAAGCGGTAGCTATTCGAACCGGCACTGTGAACGCCTCCAAATTCTTTAAGGATTTCAACGGCTGGAGAGCAAGGCTTCGGGAAAGGTATTGGGGGTTCGGCCCCGACAAACTGCCCTTGAATGGACGCGTTTGGTATCCAGCTGGTCCGGGACCTTATCCGCTCGTCTTGATTGTTCACGGGAACCACAACATGGCCGAGTTCTCTGACCCAGGCTATGCGTACTTAGGAGAGCTACTCGCTAGCCGCGGCTTTATCCTGGCTTCGATCGATGAGAACTTCCTGAACAGCGGGCTGTTCGTGGATCCTCCTAAACAGCAGGCCGTGCGCGGCTGGATGCTCTTAGAACATCTGAAGCTATGGCACGGCTG
>JAFAUR010000353.1 GCA_019243205.1 Acidobacteriaceae bacterium
GGTTCATACGACGTTCTGGCGGTTGTTAATGTCTCATTTGGACAACCACCGACAGCAATGTTTCATATACCGTCTTCTTTTGTTGAGCGGAAGCCAAGTGATGTCGTTCGGGAGGCAGCACGCCTACAAGGCGGCGACGCTGGCCCCCTTTCTCCCGCCGCGAACGATGAGGCCTATTCGGCTGGGCAGCAACGTTTACAAAAACGTAAATGAAGCCCTCGTGATTTCGACATGAGGAAGCGCAAGCTAACCGTCACGCTCAGCGACGACCACGGCACAACCAAGTTGACCTACGAGGGCGTCCGCGAGAAGGAGCTCGAGAAAAGCGGCCAGCTGAATATCCACCGGAAGCTTCTGCAGGTGGCGGAAAGAGACAGGCGCGGAAATATCGTTGGTACTCCAGTCGTTTCGCTCGCGCCTCTGATGGATTCCTCTCGCTACACACTCGTCTCCACTATCGCTTCCTGCGACAGTGGAGTTTCGCGACCGAGTCCAGTGAATACGAAGCGTGCTGCGATTGCCGCTCCGGTGAGCGCGAGGGCGGCCATCAGGAACGCGGCTGAGTAGCCGTGCCGGTCGGCGATGCGGCCGGCAAGCAATGAACCGAGACCTACAAACAGGTCGTAGAAAGCGCTGAGAATTCCGACGACGGAACCGTGATTCTGGGGCGGCGTCCGACGAAGGACCGTGGAAGCAATGGAAGACCACGGGAACGAGAAGCCGAAGCCAAGTAAGCCTGCAGCGCCGATGGCGAAGGCCGGCCTGGGGCCGGCGGCAAGGATTAACAGGCCGATGGCCATTGCCGCTATCCCGAAGTAGAACGTGATGGCGGCGTGAATACGATCGGGCAAACTGCCGAGGAAAAATCGCGATAGCAAAATGACCAATGCGTAAGTCGAAAACGCGGCGGGACCGGAGCCGCCATGGTGTGCCAGATACAGAATGAGAAATCCGGCGATGACCGGGTAATGCACGTTTACAAATCCGATGGCGAGACCGGGCATCAGCAGAGACGAGGGCATGAGGCGGTGGCGGCCGCTGTGCCGAACGGGTTCGAAGTCTTCGCGGACGACGAGCGCCAGAACAAATGCCGCCATTGCGGCGCCGAACTGAAAGGCAGCAGCGTGCGGAAACGTCCGGAGCCATCCTCCGACGACCGGACCCGCCGAGATTCCGCCCCAGATGCCGCTGCTGACGTAGCCCAACGCCTGACTGCTGCGTTGAACGCCCCCGACCTCCACCGCCCAAGCGGCGGCACCCGTATATAAGCAAGCCTCGCCGAAACCCTGGAGCATGCGTCCGGCGTAAGCGCTTGCCAATCCGATGGGCAACATGTAAGCGGCGCCCGCGAGTGCGCAACTGAGCAGCCCTGTCAGAAACGTAATCTTTCTTCCGCGCCGGTCGGCAAGCGGACCCGAGAAGAAGCGGCTTCCGAGAGCGACGAAAGAGAATGTGCCGATAACCCAGCCGACCGTTTGATCGGAACCGCTCAGGTCGTGCTTGACGTGCGGCGCCAGAGCAGGCAATACGGTGCCGATGCCCAGAAATCCCAAAAACGTGGCGCCAATGAGTAGCCAAAAGCGCACATCGAACTCACCCTCTGAAGACACCATTCGTGGTTGAAGTGTAGCCAGTGCTTTCCCGAGCGCCCGGCCCACAGTAACAATGGTCGCATCCCGGGCAAGCTAATCAGCTAGCGGGTGGGGCCTAATCTGGAAGTGGACAACCTTGCTGGTGGTTCCGTTGCCGGTTTCGCTGTGAAACGGCGTGCGCGTACCCCATGTAGTCCACACGCCTCTGCCCTTCCAACCCGCGTTCGGATCGTCGATTCGCCCGTCCATGCCTTTGGCGAAAAATCCAAGCGGATACGGAACACGCAGAATGACGAATTGGCCTTTCACGAGCGCGAGCAGTGAATCGGAGGAGTTGCCCGTAATGATCGGGGTGTTCTTTCCCAATCCCAGGGTGTCGAACTGATCTACCCAATCGTAGTAGTGCGAATCGGCACTTCCCGACCCTGGCACGCCCTGGAAGTTCGGCCCGGGCGTGGGATAAAGCGTCCAGCCTTCCGGACAATGTTGGCCGGTAGCTCCCGGCCCGTTCAGCGGGCTTTTGCACTTTGTGCGATCAAAGCTGGCCAAGTGGCCGCTTCCCAGCGCAACCCAGACAACATTATTGCGATCGATATCCATACCGCGCGGCGAAAATCCCCAGACGGGCGCTTTCGGATTCTGCCAGGGCACCTCATAATATTCGGCCAGCGCAGTTTCGGGAGGATTCGTTCCCGGATTCAAGCGCACAATCCCGCCGGGAAATCCGAGCACGCTGCCCCAAACCATACCGTCGCTTCCTACGGCGATTCCGTAGAATGCTGCATTCAGACGTGTATCGTGCGCGGAATCGGCCGTAGCGGGCAGGGCTGACGATGTGCCGAGGCTCTCTCCGCTGGGTGCGGTTAAGACTTTCTGCTCGGAGTCGAGGTAAGGGTCTCGTTTGCCGTTTCCATTCGTGTCGAGCACTAACGCTGTCCAACCCTGCGATTTTCGTGCATCATGCGTTTGGTCCCACATGCGCGTGTTCAGCCATCCGACGACGCCACCCCCACCACCACTGCTCGTCCAGAGTGTGTTGGTGGTATCCGATGCGAACACCAGGTGATGTGTGCTGAAACAGGTGTCAATCAAGGATGTCTGCTTGGTTACGGGATCGTACACGGCCAATTGACGCCCAGATCTTTCGACGGGTGTGAGCTTCGCGGAAGGCAAGTCCGAACCCGCCTTGCAATATTCGGGATTACTGGGGCCGCGAATCCGAGACGTGAGCCAGACGCGCCCTCGGTCATCAAACATCGGGTTGTGGACGGTTGTATGGCTGTCCCAGATCGCCTCGTCGCCCCAGAACGCGGAAGGCTGTAGCGGCTTCGGCTGTCCGGGTGTGTCCTGATCGCGATAGGGCACGTTCACTCGAGTGGCGCTATGATGCATGGGGTCGAGCACCGGTACGTAATCGCGGCTTTCTTCCGCTGATCCGTAGATCAATCCGTTTGCGTTGACGCGCGGGTTTCGCTTGTCGGTTGAGATTTCATCATGCAGATAAGCCTTTTCGTCTGCCCAGTCCCATTGCGTGATGACCACGTTACGCTCGACTCCTTGCGGCCGCGGAGGGGCCTGCTTCGGAATTTCCCCACCCGCGATGCGAGTCGTCCAATCGCCGAACTCCGCAGTGGCACGCTCCGGTCCAAGTTGAGCAAGCCCCCCGACCATGGCGCGACCTGCCTGGCCCGACTGTACGCGTCGCATCCAGGACTGCGCCGGGGAATCGAAATGGCTGAACAGGTCGGGAATGCTGCGCGTGTACTTGTTGCCAAGTTGGTGGCACGATTCGCAGCTATCCGTCTTGATCAAATGTAGCCACTGTCCCTGTGTTTTGATGCCGGGCGAAATCCCGTTCCCATGCGGACCTGTACCGGGGAACTCGTTCTCGCCGGGGACGTGGAGCATCGCGTACCAGTAATTGGCGGGATAATACTGCGCGGCGGCTTTTGCGCTCGGCGCGACTTCCGGTCTTAAATCGAGGCGCTTCCCGATTTGAGTACGGATTTTGGGCGAATCGATCAGTCCATAACCGCGGGCCCAGACGGTATAAGTGGCACTGGGAAGAGCGGGAATGAGATAGCGCCCTTCGTCGTCGGTTACAACTTCCTTGATGAACCGTGTAGGCAGGTCCGTGGTTTCGGCAATCACCCACACGCCCGCCTCAACTCCACTCGTGCTGGAAACCACTCCGCCAATCTCGTCGGCTTTGACATTAATGCTGGCATTCCGCCGTGCTCCGGAGTATCCGGCAAACGCGAAGATTGTCAGGAGAACGACGAAAAAGTCAGCTGTGCGTTTCATTGCCCAAAACCGCGAACGGCTCGCACTGGTCCTGGAGGGTCAGTATATATCGGAATGAGGCACCACTATGGCTCTGACGAAAAGGTGCGTGCGAGTGACTTGCGCACCGTGGTTTTGGAGACGGATGAAAAGTTCTCGCGGATTCTCCACGTCGAGCTCAGTCAGCAACGAAGCCGCCCGGGAAATCGCAGCATCGCATTTCATCGCACAGCCACCTGTCCGCAAATTCCAGGCGTTCATATTCGTCCTGGAACTCCGGGGAGCGCCCAGCACCGCATTCCTGCTAGGCTATCGAGATCATGAATAAAGTCGTTCTGATTACGGGATCCAGCACGGGATTTGGACGAGCGACAGCGGAGCTTCTTGGTCGCCATGGTTATACGGTGTTCGCCAGCATGCGGGATTGCGCGAGCAAGAAGGCGAAGCATCGTGAAGCTCTGGAAACGTTAGCGGCTAAAGAGAAGATTTCGATCCAGGTAGTTTAGATGGACGTGACGAATGAGACTTCCGTCTCGAATGGTACTAAGCAGATTTTAGAGCGCACGGGGCGACTCGACGTCGTAATTAACAACGCAGGGGTGGCCGCGCTTGGGGTCACCGAGGCATTTACGATATCTCAGATACAGAGAGTGTTCGATGTGAATTTCTTTGGTGTAGCGCGGGTGAACCGTTCGGCGCTTACTGCCATGCGCAGGCAAGGCAGCGGTCTGCTGATTCATGTTAGTTCTGCGGCGGGACGCGCAGCTGTCGCATACTTCGGCATCTATTGTGCGAGCAAGTTTGCGCTAGAGGCTCTGGCCGACAGTTACCGATTTGAACTGGCTCCGTTCGGCGTGGATTCAGTGGTTGTAGAGCCAGGCATCCACCGGACATCGATTCTGGAAACCTTTCAAGTACCTGACGACGAGAGTCGCGTAGCCGAGTACGGGGCGGATGCTTCCCTTTCACGTGTCGAGGCTGTTTTCGATGGGGCGAACGCGTCACCCGAAACTCCTGGGGCTTCAGAAGTGGCCGAAGCGGCTCTGTAACATTTTCTGTGTAAATTGTTTTGGGATGGATTAGGCTGGCAGTAGTTTGGTTTCGGGGTGGAGGGGGCCCGAGGGCGACCGGAGCTCCCGAACCAAACTGCGGTGCTGGTCCCAGCCGAATGCGGCGGAGCTAAAC
>JAFAUR010000371.1 GCA_019243205.1 Acidobacteriaceae bacterium
CTGCTGGCCTTCGGTGAGGCTCATATATTTGCCGTCTTCCACGATGCCGACTACCTGCACACGGGTTCCGTCCTGCAGCTTGTAAAATCCGCCCAGAGCGGCATTGACAGAGCCAAAGAGCCTGACAGCAAAGCCACGGTTCACAACGGCTACCGCGGGCGCGGTTTTGTCGTCATGCCAGGTGAAATCTCTGCCTGTTAATAAGCTCGTTTTGGCGGCCTCAAAGTATCCAGGCGAGATATCGTACCTGTAAGGTCTAACGGCGACATTCGCAACCGTCAGATCGTTCGTTTCATTCCGGAAGACGTTTTCCCGAACGGCCGCCGCGTAGATGAGCGGTGGATAGCTGCTGGACAATCCGATACTCTCTACGCCCGGGATGGTTCGCAAAGAATCGAGGATGCGTTTCTGCAGCGCGGGAGCCTGATCGTTACTGTAACCGGCCATAGCAAGGCTCAGATCGACGATCGTCGCATTCCGCGCCTCAAAGCCGAGACTGCTGTAGAGCGAGCGCGCCAGCCCCCGTACCGCAACCATCGAGGAAGTGACCAGCACGCCGCAGATCGCAATTTGAAGTGTGAGCAATAGGTCCCGGATAGTAATTCGCCGTTTTCCGGGCGTTATGGATGACGCCTTAATGATCTCGTACGGATCTGTCCTGAGGACTTGGCGAACAGGGACTACACCGAAAAGGAATCCGCTGATCAACGCCAAGAGTAATGCAACTACGTAGACCCTGGTATCCGGATTTACGGGAATGCGGATGGGCGCGGTGGGGAACGGCTGCCAGACACTCAATTTGCCGAGAAGCATGACACTGGCCCACAGTCCGAGAGCGCCGCCCATGAGCGAAATGAGAACAGCTTCGGTAAAAAGCCCGCGCAGAACGCGGTTGCGGGTTGACCCAAGTGCGATGCGGAGTGCAACCTCCCGCGAGCGGTCAGCCGCTCTGGCCGCAAACAGGCTGCCCAGATTGGCACATGCGGCCAGGAGAATCAGGCAGGAAAGTAGCATCAGGGCGCCGACAAATGCCTTTACTGGGGCGCCGAAAGACGTAAGCCCCTCACGTGAAAGGGAAGAAGTTTTCTGAGCAAACTCTTTGGGATAAGTTCTTGCGAGATCCGCGCCGACCGCGTTCATATCGGCGATGGCCTGCGCGGGAGTCACTCCCGGCTTGAGGTGCCCTAAGACTTCAAAAATCGCGTGAATGTTGCCCCGACTATTTAGGGAAACACCATCGACCTGCTCCTGATCGACAAGCGGCATGAAAAAATCCACAGAGGCGAACATCAAAGTGCCACGGAATTCAGGCGGCGCAACACCGATGACGGTGTACGGATGCTTGTTCAGCAGGACGACGCGCCCCACTACGCCCCGGTCGTCCTGGAAGTGACTGTGCCAGTAGGGGTGACTGAGCACGATGCAGGGAACGCTGTTGGGACCGCGTTCATCGGAGCGGTGAAAAAACCGGCCAAGGTAGGGATGAATCCGTAGCACGTCGAAGTAGTTGCCGCTGACAGCGTATCCACTCGCGCGAACAGGATCGTGGCCGGCATCCAAGCCTACAAACGCGAAGTTAAAGGCTGCGAGATCCTCAAAGCTGCGATTGCGGTCGCGCAGGTCGACATAATTTGGATAGGACTGCCAGCCGGGGTCACTGCCGTACTCTGTTCCCCAGAGGCTCTCCGGTTGCGGCACGTTCAACGGGCGCAGGACAAGACCATTCAGAACACCAAAAACGACCGCGTTTGCGCCGATCGCGAGCGCGAGTGTCAGAACAGCCGCAATCGTGAATCCCGGAGACTTGCGCAGCAGGCGGAGGCTGAAGCGCACATCGTGGAAAACCGTATCGAGCAAACGGGCGCCGAGCGCATCGCGACATTCCTCTCTGAAACGCGCATGACCGCCGAATTCGATGCGAGCGCGGCGTTCCGCTTCAGCACGATCGAGGCCGCCGCGTTCCAGGTCGTCAGCGCGGTACTGGATATGACACTGAAGTTCCTCTTCCACGTCCTCTTGGGTCTGGGAAGAACGGAGGAATTTGCCGGCGAGGCATCGCAGGTAGCTGAGGACGTTCATGATTCCTTCGGCTGTGCGGCTAAAGCGGACGCAATTGCCGTCGCGAGGCGGTTCCAGCCATCCGCCTCTTCGCGTAAGCGCTTGCTTCCAGCAGTCGTGAGTTCGTAGAATTTGGCGCGTCGGTTGTTTTCGGATGTACCCCAGCTGGCCTTAAGAAGTCCCTGGCGGACCAGGCGAAACAAAGCCGGGTAGAGCGCACCCTGTTCGATCAGCAGCGCTTGCCCGGATATTTGCCCGATCCGCAAAAGCACTCCGTAGCCGTGCAGAGGACCAAGCGAGACCGCTTTCAGAATCAGTAGATCGAGAGTGCCTGGAAGAAGCTGTGCCTGGCCGGACATGGCGGACTCCTAAGATACTCAGGAGTATATGGCAGCTCCCCTAAGCTGTCAAGGAGAGTTTTTTTGGGTGTGTCGTTAGCGCGTAAAATGTCCGGTTGAATTAGCACGGTATCTGTCCGCTTTTCAAGAAGCGAGTGGAGACGCTTGGGATTGGAGACAAGCCAAGCGATTTCAGCCGCGGAAATGGAGCGGATGATGAAACTGCAAGGCTTCATTTTGAAAGCCATGGCGAAGAAGATCAGCTGGCTGGAAGCGGCCGAGATTATCGGTGTGCGACCGGACGATGCGGCGAATACGGGAGCGTTATGAAGAGCACGGCTATGGCGGACTGTTCGACCAGCGGCGGAGGAAGTGGAGCTATATGCGGGTGCCGATGGAGACCGCCGAGCGCGTGCTGGCGCTATACCGCGACACCTACTTTGACCTGAGTGTGCGGCATTTCACGAGAAGCTGCGGGAAGAGAGCGCGATTGAGCTGAGGTACAGCTGGGTGAAACAGGCGTTGCAAGGAGCTGGGCTGGTAGCGCGGCGTAAGAAACGGGGTTCGCATCGACGACGACGGCCACGCAGACCGATGCCCGGGATGCTGCTGCATATCGACGGGAGCAAGCACCGCTGGTTGTCCGACGATCGTTATTATCATCTGCGGGTGATCCTGAATGACGCCACCAGTGAGATCTACTACTCACAGTTGGTCGAGGAAGAGTCCACGCGCACGGTGAGTGGCTTGTACTGCGGCCGCTCGGCTTTCTTGCTCGGTTGCGGGTGGCTCCAACTTAAATAGGGATTTGATGTTTCTACACACTGCCTCTGACGCGAAGCCAACATCCACGCGCCAGAATCGGCTCTGTAACATTTTCTGTGTAAATTGTTTTGGGATGGATTAGGCTGGCAGTAGTTTGGTTTCGGGGTGGAGGGGGCCCGAGGGCGACCGGAGCTCCCGAACCAAACTGCGGTGCTGGTCCCAGCCGAATGCGGCGGAGCTAAAC
>JAFAUR010000436.1 GCA_019243205.1 Acidobacteriaceae bacterium
TGTGGAGGCGGCCAGAGCCGGTCTCGAACGGGCAGAAGCGGAAGTAAGCCGTGTGCAGCTATCGTTGCGACAGAGCGCACAACCGCTGCTGGAAATGTACTTGGCAGATCAGGCACAAGCCGAACGATATAAGAGCGAAATGATCCCGCGAGCCCAGCGTGCCTATCAACTGTACCTCGCCAAGTACCAGCAGATGGGCGCGGCTTATCCACAAGTGCTGGTTTCGCAAAGAACTTACTTTCAATTGCAGGTTGGCTATATCAGCGCTCTTGAAAACCTGTGGGCGAATGCCATCGCGCTCCAGAACTACACACTGTCATCAGGTCTCAGTGGACCAGGCTCTTCTGGAATGATTAGCACGACCGTCAACCTGCCCGCTTCCGGCGGCGGCGCACAGTAGGAGAATGCAATGCGCTCTGCGGCCTTGTCTGTGAGTTTCCCGATAATTGTTGTGGCGCTTCTTGCCGGTCAACGCGGCAATGATTAAGCTACATACCGGCGAAAATGGAGGGTAGTATCCACTTCGATGTCTATTTTTCCGCGATTCGCAATTCTGATCGCTTTCTTGGGCTCTTTTTCTTCCTATCCGCAATCGCTCAGTTCTCCGAGAGTCGAACTGAAGCGCGTACCCGATAACGGAATTCAGCCGCAAGTTGCCGTTGATCAGAACGGGACGGTCCATATGGTGTACTTCAAGGGCGATCCGCCCCAGGGCGACCTTTTCTATGCGCGATCGAAAGACGGGGAAAAGTTTTCCGATCCCATCCGAGTCAATTCCCTTCCCGGTACTGCCATCGCAATCGGCAACATTCGCGGCGCGCGTATTGCCGTCGGTAGACGTAACAACGTATACGTGGTCTGGAACGCCTCTCCCAAACTGGGGAATCCCGCTCTCGGCCGCAGTCCGATACTTTTCAGCAGGCTAAATGAAAGCCGTATGGCATTTGAGCCGGAGCGAAATCTGATCCATACGGCGTACGGCATCGATGGAGGTGGCGGGATCGCAGCGGACCAGCAGGGCCGAGTGTATGTTTTTTGGCACGCGCCAATTCCTGGCAAGCGAGGTGAAGAATTTCGGCGGGTGTGGGTGACCCGTTCGGAGGACGACGGCAGATCGTTCGAGCCAGAACGCATCGCTTGGGACCAGCCGACAGGCGCTTGCGGGTGTTGTTCGCTGGATGCATTTGCGGACCGGGAAGGAAGGGTCTACGTTCTCTTTCGTTCGGCGCAGGAAATGGTCCATCGTGATATGTACCTGCTCGAGTCGTTGGATCATGGTTCTACATTTCGCGGCTCCGATATTTCGAAATGGAACCTTAGCTACTGCGCTATGAGCTCCGAAGCCTTCGTGAGCGGACGTGCCGAAACATTCGCGGCCTGGGAGACGGAGAGACAGGTTCGTTTCGGGCCCATCGACCCGGCGAATGCAAACGCGAGCGACTCTGCCGTCTCCCCCGACGGAGCGAACCAGAAGTATCCTTCACTTGCCCTGAACCGCGACGGCCTACTTCTCGTTTCCTGGACCGAAGGAATGGGTTGGAAACGCGGCGGATCTGTGCATTGGCAGATCTTCGACAAAGGCAAACGCACCGGCAACAGCGGCAGTGTTGACGGTGTGCCAGCCTGGAGCCTTGTTGCTGCATACGCTCGGCGAGACGGGAATTTCGTTGTTCTCTATTAGTGGTTGATGAATCAAACAAGGACGAGGGTCTCTCCGTTGCGGCTCTATGATGGTAATTTGGTGCGGGCACTCTCCAGTTCGCTGCTTTCGGTGCTGCTTGTCATGACTTTGTTGTGGGGCGGCTGCATCTCTTGCGAACAGTACTTCATGTTCGGACAGTCGCATGGTTGCTGCAACCCTGACGGGCATTGCAAAAGGAAGGCACCCGTCAAAAACAGCCGGGCCCGCGACTGCAACCAAATCGCCTTCGATCATCAGAAGGGGATTGACCCTCATTTCGATTTGCCGGTCGTCGCCGTCGAGAGGATCGCGTTACCCGTTCGCAAAGTCGAGCTTTTCCCGCGCTGGCGCGACGCGCTTCCGCTCGATCCGTCGCCCCCTGATTTGCAAGTCCTGCATTCCATCTTCCTGATTTAGTCCTCCTTTCGAAGTCGCAACAAAGCGTTTGCGTTGCTGCCTCTGGCGCTCTGCCGTGGGTGCCCTTCGGCGGGCAAAGGGGTAATTGGAAGGGAGGAAATATGCTGCATTCACATACCCGCCGGTTCACGGTCGCCCTGGCGGCTCTCATGACGGTCGTGCCGCGTTTGAGCGCTGCCGATCATGGCCCGGTGTTTGGATTAGCGACACCCACCAACCCGCAGGGGGGATGGAGTTTCGATCTCTGCGTCGATGGGCGCGGCGGGACCGGCGGCGTCACTTCGGCGCTTGAGGCCGAACTGAGTTACGGCGTCACGCCAAATCTGAAGCTCGCCGTGTCCGGGCCGGTCGTGTTCGCGCCGGACCCATACGCGCGCTCATCCGTCACCGCAAATACGCCGATCAGCGGCGATTTCAGCGGGCTTGCATGGTGGCGGTTTCAGAAAAAGGATTTTGCGGGGAAGCGGTTTGAGAGTACGGCTGTGGGCGGGATTCTCGTTCCCGGCCCGCAGCAGGAAGCCGGAATTTACCGGGGCCTGAATAGCGGCGTCGGGTATCTCGTCGGCGCTGTAACCGGCATCGCTTCGCGCAGCCAGTATGTATGGGTCGGCGCGACCTATCAGCAATACGCGGAATCCAAAGGAGACCGCCGCCCCGATCTGCTGACATACACGGCTGTTTACGGGTATCGTCCGCTCTCATGGCGTACCGATTACCCGCGTTGGGACTGGCGCATACTCGGGGAGTTCACAGGAGAGCATGCCGGTGCGCTTCAGCGCCAAATGGTCGAGCTGCCGGGCAGTCAAGCGGACCAAATGTTTCTCGGCCCGAGCGTGCTTGGTGTCTACCGCGCAATCGGAATTGAGGCCGGAATCCAATTTCCGGTTTATCGGGATGTCGGACCGCTCTTTCCTAAAGAGCGCTACCGCTTCGCCATCAACTTTGCATATTTCTTCTGAAAGGACTGAACCATGAGAAAGAGATTTTCGCTTCTCGCGTGCGCTCTGCTGCTCGCATCCATACCGGGCCGCGCGGAACTGCTGCAAGTCGATCTGTCGATCTTCGGGATGGATTGAATGACATGCGCCCACATCGTGGATGTGGCATTGAAGAAAGTGCCCGGAGTGGACACGGTGGACGTGAGCTTAAACAAAGGCCTCGCCAC